>NZ_JBHXNP010000072.1:0-49037 GCF_042719495.1 Streptomyces sp. NPDC058525 | reverse complement strand
GGGGGGGTTCAGTGGCGGATGCCGTCGATCTGGTCGCGTGCGCCCTGGCGGAGCCAGTGTTCGTCCTCACGGAAACGGCGCGGAGCGAGTACCTGGCCGAGCAGTTCGAGGGGGCAGGCTGTTCGGTGGCCTTCCCGCGGCCTCCGCACGGTACCCGGGAACGGGGCGTGATGATCGCGTCCCGCCTCGCCACGAGCCCGCTCTGGCTGCTGTTGGAACCCTCCCGCACCGGGTGACCGCCGTGACCGTGGAGACCGGCACAGGGCCCCTGGAGGCCGTTGGGGTGTAGGTGCCGTCCCCGCCCCGACGAAGGCGATGTTCCTGGAGGGCCTGGCCACCGCGCTCCCCACCGGGGAGGCGGCCACCGCCTGGTCCTCGGGGACTTCGACATCCTGGAGCCGGAGCACAGCCCGAAGTACCGCACGTTCCGGGACTGGCGGTCCGATGTTCCGCTCGAACAGCCAGGCCGCCTACATTCGTACCGTCTCACGGCGCTGACGTCCCGCAGGAGTCAGCCGGCCCCCATCCGGATGCGTCATACACCACTGGATGCAAACAACACCCCGAACTCATAAGGCACTTCAAGAACAATCACCCTAACGAGCCGAAGTCAGTAACTCCTCGTCGCCCAGCGACGGTGCATCGTTGCAGGCGGTGTGTTCGTCTGATCAGGGGGCGACGGGCGTCTTCGCAGTCGCGCGGCGAGGACTGCGTCGGCGCGGCATCGACTGCCCCGTACGTGGGTCGCCGGCCGAGCGGGCGGCATGGATCGCGGCGCGCTGCTCGCGGTTGGTGATGATCCGGCCGCCGCGGCCGGTCCGGCCGCAGAGCGTGGAACGGTTGCGGAGGAAGCGGCGCAGCCACGAGACGGAGCACTTCAAGACATAGGCGGTCTCCTGGACCGTCATGTACTCCTGTGCGGGGTCCTCGGGGGCGGTGGGCACGCCGTAGAGCTCGTAGGCTTTGGTGGCCATCGTCATGTCCTTTCAGATTGGTGTGCTTCGTCCGGATGCGGCGCGAGGCGGTCGTCGGCGGTGCCGAGGGCTGACGGTGATGTGTGGTCGGGCTGATGCATCCACGGGTGCCGTTTTCGAGGTGACGGAGGCGGCTATCACCGTCTGGGTGCCGGCTGTGTACGCGTTCCGTGCAGCTCGTATCCCGGTTAAGCCTGCAGGTCAACGGCTGGTGCACCCCAGCGATCTAACCTTAGTCGGCCTCAGTTGTATAGATCTAGATAGACTTCTGACTGTCTATCGGATGGGTTGTGTGGTGTAGTCGAATAGAGCTACGTGACCTTGTCTGAGGTCTTTCAATCGGTAGTTGGCCTGTCTCGCAGATGGGCCTAGCTGGTGAAGGCTGGCTCTGTGAGGAGGTCAGTGTGGGAACTCGCGATCTCGCCCGACTGGCGTCACGTGTCAAGGCGTACCGGCTGGAGCTCTACCCCTCGCGCCTTGCGGCTGCCGAGACGGCAAGGCAGCTCCAAGGGTGTAAGGCGACGGGTCGAGGAGGGGGGTAGGTGTTCGGGCGGTGGCCTATGTGGAGGTCGACCGGGCGTGCGGGTGGCTGCGGGGGCTGAAGGCTTCGCTTCAACCCCCGTACAATTTTTGCGCCTTGCCGCGGCTCAAGTAACAGGAGAGACGGTGTGCGTCCTGCCGTCCGGGATTGCCGAAGGTCGTGTGGTTCGAAGGTGCGTGAGGCAGTTCATGGAAGCCCAGGGTCGTGATTGCCTGTCCTGCCGAGAGTCCCCGGTCGGGTGTTCGGGGTAGGTCGGGTGGCGGACGGGGCCACCAGCAGATGGAGTGTCCGCCGGCGCTCGCGCACCGATCGTCGAAGTGGGAGAGATTACAGGTGCCGTACACGGAAGTCCGCGGGAACAGCATCCGCGTGAAGTGGTGGACCGGGCAGTACAAGCTGGACGATGGCGGCAGGCCGACGACCACGAAGCTGTACGGGTCCGCGTCCAAGAATCTGGATGGTGTGCCGTTCGCGGATGAGGATGAGGCGTTCACCTTTGGCCTCGACCGTGAGTCCGACGTGCGGAACCATCGGGGTCGAAGGGTGGTCACCCCGATCAGCATGGCGGACTACTGCGACCTCTGGTTCGAAGGGGTCAGTCTGCGCAGCAACTCCATGTTGTCGTACAAGTCCCGGCTGTCGGCTGTGATTCGCCCCTATTGGGCGCAGAGTACGGTGGACGAGATCACGCCCATCCAGTACGACACGTTCAGGAAGTTCGTGCAGGCCAAGTACTCGCACAACTACGCGAAGGCGGTACTGGGTACATTCAAGATGATCATGGACGATGCGGTAGTGAAGTACAAATACCGCGAGGAGTCGCCCATCGTGGAGCAGAAGCGGCGAGGCCTGTACAAGAAGAAGCAGGTGCGCCGAGTCAAGCGGCAGCTGTCCACTCGATCCGTGCACCAGGCGGCCCAGAACGCCTACTACGTATGGGGATTCGCTGGGTGGACCTACATCTGGACCATCGCCTTCACCGGACTGCGGCCGCCGGGCGAGATGTTCGGAGTGCAGCGAGGCTACGCCTCGCCGTACTGGCCCGCCTCCGAGCCGGACGCCGAGCTGCGCGAGGAGGCCCTCCAGCGGTACGAGTCCCTCCACGCGCTCCGGGTGCAGTACCAGACCTATCGGGCCGACAAGAGGGCAGTGCTGGCTGCGCCGAAGTACGACAGCTGGAGGACGATCGTCATCCCACCGTTCCTGCACGAGATGCACCAGGCCCTCCTGGCGTCGCACGACCAGCCGTGGATGTTCCTGTCGATCCACGGCAAGCCGCTGTTGCGCACGAACTTCGATAACACCTACTGGTTCCCGATCCGGGACGGCGCCGAGGAGCGCGCGTCCGGGCCTCGGTACGAGCGGTGGGCTCGGCCAGCGCTGCCGGCCGTCGAGGAGATGGCTGGAGAGGACATCTATCGGCTGCGACACTGGCACAAGGCGAAGCTGGACGAGCCGGGCAACATTCCGCGTGTGGCGGTCGAGGAGCGGATGGGCCACGAGCTGCCGGGAGTGGAGGGAACCTACAGTGAAGTAACACTCGCGATGGAGGAGCGGATAGCTGGGTACCTCCAGAGAGTGTGGGAGAAGGAAGTGGTGGGGGCCGCGCTGTGGACGCCGACTTTCCCCATACCTCTCCCAGACAGTCCCGCGAATCCGGCTCCGCCGCTGTTCAGCGGCCTTCCCATCCTGGAGTACTCGTGATTGTCTGGATCAACGGCACATTCGGCGCCGGGAAGACCAGCACGGCCCGCGAACTGACCGGAATCCTGCCGGACAGCACCCTGTTCGACCCGGAGCTCATCGGCGACGCGCTGCGGCTCCTGCTGCCGCGCAAGCGCCTTGCGGAGGTCTCCGACTACCAGGACCTGCCGAGCTGGCGGCGTCTGGTGGTGGACACGGCGGCGGCGGTGCTCGCGGAGGTGGGCGGGGTCCTCGTCGTACCGATGACGCTGCTCAGGCAGGAGTACCGGGACGAGATCTTCGGTGCGCTGGCGGCTCGGCGGATCCCGGTGCGCCATGTGCTGCTGGCCCCAGCGGAAACGATCCTGCGGGCGCGGATCGCGACACGGGAGGAAGCGGGCGCCCCGCAGGACGTGGACCTCCGCGTCCGCCAGTGGGCCTACGACCACATACCCGCCTACCAGCACGCCCTCGGCTGGCTCACCGCCGACGCGCACGTCATCGACAACGGCCCCCTGAGCGTGCGGGAGACCGCCGAGCGGATCGCCGAAGCCGTCCGCACCGAGGCGGCCCCCGTCTGCGACATCGTGCAGACCCCGGAGCCCACCCGGGAGACGGTGGCGTCCGGGGTCCTGCTCTTCGACGACCAGGACCGGGTGCTGCTGGTGGATCCGACGTACAAGGCGGGCTGGGAGTTCCCCGGCGGCGTCGTCGAAGCCGGCGAGGCGCCGGCCTGCGCGGGCGTACGGGAGGTCGCCGAGGAACTGGGCCTCGTACTGGACCGGGCCCCCGGGCTGCTGGTCGTCGACTGGGAGCGCCCCCTGCCGCCCGGCTACGGGGGCCTGCGGCTGCTCTTCGACGGCGGCCGCCTCCCGGAGGGCGCGGCGGCCCGGCTCCGGCTGCCCGGCCCCGAACTGCGGGCCTGGCGGTTCGTCACCGAGTCCGAGGCAGCCGGCATGCTCCCGCAGCACCGCTACGAGCGCCTGCGCTGGGCCCTGCGCGCCCGGGAACGCGGCCGTCCGCTGTACCTGGAGGCCGGGGTCCCGGTCGGCTGACGCGGCCGCTCAGGACGCGGTGTCGGCCGCCGCCTTCGCGAGGGCGGCCGCCGTGTCCGAGGTCAGCGGGTCGCCATGGCCGAAACAGGCGACGGCCGGGGACAGCGCGGCCAGTTTCCGGAAGGAATCCACCGCCCGGGCCCGGTCCACGTTGAAGACGCCGAGCATCAGCGGGCCGACGGCGGCCACGCAGTCCCCGGTGAACAGCACCCCGTGGCGCGGGAGGTGGACGCCGATGCTGCCGTCGGTGTGGCCCGGGGCGTGCACCGCGTGCGCCCCGTCCCCGAAGCCCAGCGCGTCCCCGTCCTCCACCTCCTGGTCGACCGGGGTGGGCGGGGCCTCGGGGACGGTCAGGCCGTGCGCGTACAGGGGCACCTCCCAGTCCAGCAGCACCGGTTCGGGCACGGGCCGTTCGCCCCGGATCACCGGCGCGTCCAGCCGGTGCGCCAGCACGCGGGCGCCCCAGCGGGCGGCGAGTTCGCCGGCCGCGCCGATGTGGTCGCGGTGGCAGTGGGTCAGCACGATCCGCTCCAGCCGCTCCGGCAGCAGCCCGAGGGACCGTATCGCCCCCTCGATCTCGGCGGCGGACTCGATGTTGCCCGCGTCGATCAGGGTCAGGGACCGCCCGCCCCCGCCCTGCTCGCCGTCCTGCCACAGGTAGGCCTGGCCGATGGGGAAGCGGAGCATGTGGAGCCGGTTCGGAAGCACTTCGACAAGATCCATACCGAGACGGTACGGACCCGGACCCGCGCCGCGCCCCCGGCTTCACCCGCAGCGGAGTCCGCTCACAGCGGAGCGGACCCGCCCGCGTGCGCGGCGGCCGGCCTCAGCCGCGCTTGGACTCCGCGTAGTTGACGAGGAACAGGGCCTCCGCCACCGACAGCCGCTCCAGCTCCTGCGGCGAGACGCTCTCGTTGACCGCGTGGATCTGCGCCTCCGGCTCGCTCAGCCCGATCAGGAGCATCTCCGCGTCCGGGTACAGCCGCGTCAGCGTGTTGCACAGCGGGATCGAGCCGCCCATGCCGGAGACCTGCATCTCCTGACCCGGGTAGGCCACCTTCATGGCCGCCGCCATCGACGCGTACGCCGGGCTGTCGGTGTCCGCCTGGAACGGCTGGCCCTGGCCCACGACCTCGAGCTCCAGCTTCGCCCGCCACGGGGTGTGCGCCGTCAGGTGCGCCTCCAGCAGCTTGATGGCCTCCGCCGTGTCCACGCCCGGCGGCACCCGCAGGCTGATCAGCGCGCCCGCGCTCGCGTGCACCGACGGCGTCGCGCCGACCACCGACGGGCAGTCGATGCCCAGCACGGTCACGGCCGGACGGGCCCACAGCCGGTCCGCGATCGTGCCCTCGCCGATCAGCTCGACCCCGTCCAGCACCTTCGCGTCGGCACGGAAGTCCGCCTCCGGGTACTGCAGGCCCTCCCACACCGCGTCCGACGCCAGCCCGTCCACCGTCGTCGAACCGTCCGCCGCGCGCAGCGAGTCCAGCAGCCGGATCAGCGCCGCCAGCGCGTCGGGGGCGACACCGCCGAACATGCCGGAGTGCAGGTTGCCGCCCAGGGTGTCGATCTTGACCTTGATCAGGGTCATCCCGCGCAGCGTCGCCGTCACCGTCGGCAGGCCGAGCCGGAAGTTGCCCGCGTCGCCGATGACGACGGTGTCCGCGGCCAGCAGCTCGGGGTGGGCCTCCGCGTACTGCTGGAGACCGCCGGTGCCCTGCTCCTCCGAACCCTCGACGATCACCTTGACGCCCACCGGCACACCGCCGTTGGCCTTCAGGGCGCGCAGCGCCAGCAGGTGCATGATGAACCCGCCCTTGCAGTCGGCGGAGCCGCGCCCGTACCAGCGGCCGTCGCGCTCGGTCAGCTCGAACGCGGGCGAGATCCAGGCGGCGTCGTCCAGCGGCGGCTGCACGTCGTAGTGCGCGTAGAGCAGAACGGTCGGCGCACCCTCGGGACCGGGCAGGAACCCGTACACGGACTGGGTGCCGTCGGGGGTGTCGAGCAGCGCCACGTCCTGGAAGCCCTCGGCGCGCAGCGCGTCCGCCACCCAGTTCGCGGCCGCCTCGCTCTCGCTGCGGGGGAACTGCGCCCAGTCCGCCACCGACTGGAAGGCCACCAGCTCGGTCAGCTCCCGCTTGGCGCGGGGCATCAGCGAGGCGACGGTCTCGGCGATCGGATTCTGGGACATGGGCACGCTCCTTTTGGGTGCGACGTTGTGCTCTGTGTACGCCGCCCGCATCCGCGTGGTGCGCGTATGCCGGGTGCGGCGGAAGACAGCATCGATCCTCGCACAGCAGGGCGAGGCGGCGTCTCGCCGTAGGATTTCCCCGGCATCGGAGCAACGGGTGATCAGGAGCAGCAGCACATCGTGAGCAGCGACAGCGACAGCGACGACGTACGCGACGCAAACACGGGCAACGCCGCACGGGGGGCGGACGGCGAGGTGGCCGGGGGCAGCGGGGAGACCGGCGAGGTGTGGGACGTGGTCGTGGTCGGGGCCGGGCCTGCCGGCTCCTCGGCGGCGCACGCGGCGGCGACGGCGGGGCGGCGCGTACTGCTCCTCGAGAAGGCCGAACTGCCCCGGTACAAGACATGCGGCGGCGGCATCATCGGGCCTTCGCGCGACGCCCTGCCGCCGGGCTTCGTGCTGCCCCTCAAGGACCGCATCCACGCGGTCACCTTCTCGCTCGACGGGAAGCTGACCCGGACCCGGCGCTCGAAGCAGATGCTGTTCGGGCTCATCAACCGGCCGGAGTTCGACGCCGGTCTGGTCGCCGAGGCCGAGAAGGCCGGCGCGACGGTGCGTACGGGCACCGCGGTGGCCCGCGTCGAACAGCACGGCGCGGCCGTGCCCGACCGGCGCACCGTCGCCGTGGTGCTCTCCGACGGGGAGACCGTTCTGGCCCGCGCGGTGGTCGGGGCGGACGGCAGCGCGAGCCGGATCGGCGCGCACGTCGGGGTGGAGATGGAGCAGGTCGACCTGGGCCTGGAGGCGGAGATCCCCGTCCCGGACACGGTCGCGGAGGACTGGAAGGGGCGGGTCCTGATCGACTGGGGCCCGCTGCCCGGCAGTTACGGCTGGGTCTTCCCCAAGGGCGACACCCTCACCGTCGGCGTGATCTCGGCCAAGGGCGAGGGCGCGGCGACCAAGCGCTACCTGGACGACTTCATCGCCCGGCTCGGCCTCGCCGGCTTCGAACCGGCCGTCTCTTCCGGGCACCTGACCCGCTGCCGCACGCCCGATTCGCCGCTGTCGCGCGGCCGGGTGCTGGTGGCGGGCGACGCCGCCGGACTGCTGGAGCCGTGGACCCGGGAGGGCATCTCCTTCGCGCTGCGCTCCGGGCGGCTGGCGGGGGAGTGGGCGGTGAAGATCTCCGAGGCGCAGGACGGGGTGGACGCGCGCCGGCAGGCGCTCAACTACACCTTCGCCGTGAAGGCGGGGCTGGGCGTGGAGATGGGCGTCGGTCGGCGGATGCTGACCGTGTTCGAGGCCCGGCCGGGGCTGCTGCACGCGGCGATCACCGGCTTCCGGCCGGCGTGGCGGGCCTTCGCGCGCATCACGCGGGGGTCGACGACGCTGGCCGACCTGGTGCGTACGTATCCGCTGGCGCGCAGGGCGCTGCACGCGCTGGACGCCCGGCAGGCGGCCCGCGGCGGCGACCGCGGGCAGGCTTAGCGCCGGAGCGGGGCGGCGGGGGGTGCGGTAGGCGGGCGGAGCGGGCGGAGCGGGCGGGGAGGGTGAGGCGGGCGGGTCGGCTGGACTCCGAGGCCCCGTTTCCGTCGCCTCGTCGACTCGTAGGCCCGTCGCCTCATAGGCCCGTCGCCCCGTAGGCCGGCCGCCTCCGCACGCGGGACCGGGAGCGTGGCCGGGGCGGGCGGTCAGTTGGCGACCGTGATGCGGAAGACGGGGTGGTCGCCCGCGGCGGCCTGGAGCTCCGCGTCGGAGGACTTGGCCGTGACCCCCTGGAAGAAGCGGTTGACCTCCCAGCCCCACTTCTCCAGGTAGGCGCGCAGGATGGCGGCCTGCTCGACGGGGTCCGTGATCTCGGTGGCGGTGAAGGTGCGGACCTTGCGGCCCACCCGCAGTTCGCCGCCGCCGGCGACGCGCATGTTGCGGACCCACTGGGAGTGGCCGCGGGCCGAGACCAGGTACTGCGCGCCCTCGTACGTGTGCGGGTTGACCGGGATCCGCTGCATCGTGCCGGACGTGCGGCCGCGGACCGACAGCTCGGCGGTACCGGCGAGGCTGATGCCGAACCGGGCCAGCTTGCCGAACATCGAGTTGAAGCGGACGGCGAGCGGGCCGGCCTGGACGTAGTACGGGTTGGACGCGTTCATGATGACCTCCGGTGCGGTGATCCAAATAGAGAGCACTGCTCTCGCTTGAGATCAGTGTGCACGGATCGGTGCGCCAAAGCAAGAGCAGTGCTCTCGAAATAGATCGGTGCTCCGAATTTTGGGCAGTGCTCCACCTGCATGGCACACTGACGTTCATGAACACCGTGCGAGGGGCCAGGGAACGGGCCCGCATCGAGGTCACCGCCGCCATCAAGGACGAGGCGCGCCGCATGCTGGCCGCCGAAGGCGCCGCCAAGCTCTCCCTGCGCGCCGTCGCCCGCGAGCTGGGCATGGTCTCCTCCGCCCTCTACCGCTACTTCCCCAGCCGCGACGAGCTGCTCACCGCCCTCATCGTCGACGCGTACGACAGCGTCGGCGCGGCGGCCGAGGAGGCCGACGCCCGCGGCCTCGCCGCCGGGGACCCGCCCCGGGCCCGCTGGGTCGCGGTCTGCGAGGCCGTCCGCGCCTGGGCTCTGGAGCGCCCGCACGAGTACGCCCTCATCTACGGCTCCCCGGTCCCCGGCTACAGCGCTCCCGCCGACACCATCGGACCCGCCTCCCGGGTCGGGAACACCCTCATCGCCATCGTCCGCACCGCCTACGAGGGCCGCGGCCTGGCCCTGCCGCCGCTCCCGCCGGCCCTGCGCCCCGAAGCCGTCCGGATGACCGCCGACTTCGCCGAGGGCCTGCCCCCGGAGGTCACCGCCGCGCTGGTCGCCGCCTGGGCCCAGCTGGTCGGCCTGGTCTCCTTCGAGCTGTTCGGCCAGTTCAACCGGGTGGTCGAGGACCGGGCCGTCTTCTTCGCGCACGCCGCCGACCAGCTGGCCCACGGGGTGGGGCTGCCCGCCGTATGAGGTGAACCCTGCGGATTCCGGGGCGGATTCACGCGATACAGCGACAAGTCGCTCTTCTGTTTGTCCGATGAATGCGGGCGGTTCAGCCTTGAAGCAACGGCCGCCCGTCTAGTGTTCCTCGGGTCGAAGGGTCGAACACCCCCCTGCCGCCGCCGGAGGAACGTTCATGCGTCGCGCCGTGAAGGCCCTGTACGCCGTACTGGTCACCGCGTTACTCGCCGCTCCGTCGCCCGCCGTCACGAATCCGGCGAAGGCGCGCGGCGGGGACCCCGCGCGCGCGGACCGTACCCCCTCGATCCCGCCCGCCCCGGGCCCCACCGCCCCACCCGTACCGAGGCTGCCGGGCGTGCGGGGCCTGGAGATCGCCGTCCCCGCGTACGTCTGGGCGAACGACCGGATGCTGGCCGACCTCACGGCCACCGGCCCGGCCGCCTCCGTGGTGGTCCTCAACCCCGGCAACGGCGACGCCCCGTTCGACGCCGCCTGGCGGGCCCGCGCCGACGCACTGCGCGGCGGTACCACGGCCACCGGCGAGAAGACCAAGGTGCTCGGCTACGTCCACACCGACCACGGCAACCGCGACGCCGCCGCCGTCAAGGCCTCCGTCGACAACTACCTCAAGTCCCCCGACGGCCGCCTCCACGTCGACGGGATCTTCTTCGACGTCGTCAGCCGCGACTGCGGACCGGGCAACGCCACCCGCGACCACTACGCGGAGCTCCGCCGCTACGTCGAGGACACCATGAACGCCGTCGACCCCGCGGCCCCCGGCCTCGTCGTCAACAACCCCGGCACCGCCATAGCCGACTGCTACCTGGAGCCGGGCCGCCGGACCGCGGACGTCTTCGTCACCTACGAGGACACCTACGCCGCCTACACCGGCGGCGGCTGGCTCGGCGGCAACGTCTTCGACCCGCTGGCCGGCTACCGCTCCGGCGCCGAACTCGACCCGAGCGGCACGGCGTTCTGGCACCTGGTCCACGGGGTACCGGACGCCGGCGCGATGCGCTCGACCCTGCGCACGGCCTTCGAGCGCGGAGCGGGCTACGCGTACGCGACCAGCGGGGGCATGCCCAACCCGTGGAACACGGGCCCGGCATGGGACTTCCGCAGCCAGACCGATCACGCGGCGACCCTCGGCTGAGGGCCGTCCGCCCCGCGGCCGGGAGCACCACGGTCCGAGCGGTCAGCGGTAGTCGTCCGGGTGGCCCTGCATCCAGGTGTTGATCTTGTCCCGGGTGCCGATCAGCGACGTCTGGTGCTTCTTCAGGTTCTCGAAGGACCGGTCGCCGCCCAGCTCCTTGTCGAGCTTCGCGATCAGCGCGATCGGCTCGGGGAAGTGGCCGGGTCCCTTCGGGTCCGCCTTCATCGCGCGGTCCAGGCGGTGGAGTTCGTCGTAGACCCGGCCGAGGAAGTACGCGCACTGGGAGGGGGTGCAGCTGTCGTTCAGGGTCGCCTGGAGCCCCGCGAACGCGTCCCGCACCTTCTCGGGCGGCACGGAGCCGGTGGGCTCCGGGACGGAGGACGAGGGGGCCGGCACGGATGCGGAGGGGGCCGGTACGGATGCGGAGGCGGACGCGGAGCCGGACGCGGGTGCGGCAGTGGGCGTCGACGCGGCCGGCGCGGACGACGCGGGTGCGCCGGCGGGCGGAGCCGCCGGGTCCGCGCCGCAGGAGACGGTGAACGCCGCCAGGGCGACTGCCAGCACGGCCGCGTTCCGCGCGGTGGAAAAGAACATCTGCTACCCCCATGATCGCTGAAGCAAGCAGACCCTACCCCCGCGCCCCCGCTTCCGGCCCCCCGACGGCCTCAGATTCCGGCCGTCTCGCTCCACAGCCGCGCCAGTGCCAGGTCGCCGGTCACCCCCGGCCCCGCCAGCGGCTGCCGGTTCCACAGGGCCGTGTACAGCCAGCCCGCCTCGCCCGACAGCTCGCAGTCGGCCGGCTCGTCCGTGGCGCCGATCACCGTACGGGCCGGCTCCGGCGACAGGTGCACGGTCCACACCGCACCCGTGTCGAAGGCCCTGATCCGCAGCACCCGGGGCTCCGGGGTCCGCACCCGGCTGCGCGGCCGCGCGTGGAAGCCGGTCAGCAGCTCGTCCACCCCGTCCTCCGCAAACTCCGGCGCGACCGGCGAGAACGCGACACCGAGCGCCGCCTCCGCGTCCATCCGGTGCACGGCCGTCTCATGGGCCTGCCGCCGCGCCCAGAACGCCAGCGGCGAGGGCGGGGCCGTCGGGAGGAAGGTCCAGCACTGCACATCCGCCGGCGCCTCGGCCAGCGTCCGCACCAAGGTCGCGTGACCCTCCCGGAACCAGGTCAGCAGCTCCCCGTCGGTCAGCTCGGGCGCGTCCGGGAACGGCACCGGCTCCACCCGCCCCTCCCCGACGAAACCGGTCGCCCAGCGGTGCACCGAGCCGGTGTGCCGGAGCAGATCGGCGACGCGCCACTGCGGGCAGGTGGGCACCAGGGCCTCCGTACCGGCCCGTTCCGCCAGCTCGGCGAGCAGCTCGCCCTCCCGCTCGAGGGTCTTCACGAATTCGGTGATCTCCATGCGGGAAGTCTGTCAGCCGGCCCGTCACAATCAAGGCATGGACGGGGAACTCTTCCCGCGCGAGCGGACCGTGATCGCGCCGGGTGCCGTGCACGTGCCCGACTGGCTCGGAGCGGCGCGGCAGCGGGAGTTGCTGGCCGCCTGCCGCGCGTGGGCGCGCCCGCCCGCGGGGCTGCGTACGGTACGCACCCCCGGCGGCGGGACGATGACCGCCCGGCAGGTGTGCCTCGGGCTGCACTGGTACCCGTACGGCTACGCCCGCACCGCCGTCGACGGCGACGGAGCCCCGGTCAAGCCGATGCCCGGATGGCTGGCCGAGCTCGGGCGGGAGGCGGTGGCCGCCGCGTACGGGAAGCCGCCGGGGCCCGAGGTCGTCTACGACATCGCCCTGATCAACTTCTACGAAGGCGACTCCCGCATGGGCATGCACCGCGACGCCGAGGAACGGTCCGGGGCGCCCGTGGTCTCGCTCAGCCTGGGCGATACCTGCGTGTTCCGCTTCGGGAACACGGCCTCGCGCGGCCTGCCGTACCGGGACGTGCGGCTGCGCAGCGGCGACCTGTTCGTCTTCGGGAAGTCGAGCCGACTGGCCTATCACGGGGTGCCGAAGGTCCTGCCGGGCACGGGCCCGCAAGGGCTCGGGCTCACCGGCCGGCTGAACATCACGCTCCGGGTCGGCGGGCTCGGCTAGCGGGAGGCGTCCGGCACCCTCCGATCATGCGAGGATCGGGTGCATGAACGGCAACGGGGCCCCGCGGCGGGTGGGGGATGTGACCACGGTGTCCACCGGTTCCACGGATTCGACCGGTTCCACGGGTTCGACCGGTTCCACGGGGTCCGCGCGGACCAAGCTGGAGCGGGGCCGGGGCGCCCTCGGCCCGGCGCTGGAGCTCGTCCACACCGGCCGGGCCCCGACCCGGGCCGTCCTGACGGCGGAGCTCGGGGTCACCCGCGCGACCGCCGGAGCGGTCGCCGCCGAGCTGGAGGCGCTCGGACTGATCCGCGTCGACTCGCGCCCCGGCGGCGCGGGCGGCACCCAGGGCCGGCCCTCGCACCGGCTCTCCGTGGACGAGAACGGCCCCGTGGCGCTGGCCGCGCAGGTGCACCCCGACGGGTTCCGGGCCGCGCTGGTCGGCCTCGGCGGCCGGATCGTGGCCACCGCCCCGGGCAAGGTCACCGTCTCGGCCGATCCGGCGCAGGTGCTCGGCGCGGTCGTGGAGGCCGGAGCCGAACTGCTCGCGCGGACCGGCCGCCGCTGCGTCGGGGCGGGCCTCGCGGTCCCCTCGGCGGTCGCCGAGCCGGAGGGCACGGCGCTGAACCCGCTGCACCTGGCCTGGCCGGCCGGTTCTCCCGTACGGGCCGTCTTCGCGCAGTGCGTGAAGGCCGCCGGGATCGACGGCCCGGCCCTGACCGGCAACGACGTCAACCTCGCCGCCCTGGCCGAGCACCGGCACGGCGCGGGGCGCAGCGCGCAGCACCTGCTGTGCGTGGCCACCGGGCACCGCGGGGTCGGCGGGGCGCTGGTACTGGACGGCCGCCTGCACAGCGGCAGTTCAGGCCTGGCCCTGGAGGTCGGCCACCTCACGGTGAACCCCGAGGGGCGGGCCTGCCACTGCGGCAGCCGCGGCTGCCTCGACGTGGAGGCGGACCCGCTGGCCTTCCTCACCGCGGCGGGCCGCAGCCCGGGCCCCGAGGTCTCGCTGCTCCAGCAGGCGCGGGACCTGCTGCGGAGCGAGTACGCGCAGCCGGCGGTACGGGCGGCCGCCGAGGAGCTCATCGACCGGCTCGGCCTCGGCCTCGCGGGGCTGGTGAACATCCTGAACCCGGACCGGATCATCCTCGGCGGGCTGCACCGGGAGCTGCTCCACGCCGATCCGGAGCGGCTGCGCGCGGTGGTCGCGGACCGCAGCCTGTGGGGGCGCAGCGGGAGCGTGCCGATCCTGCCCTGCACCCTGGACCACAACAGCCTGGTCGGCGCGGCGGAGCTGGCGTGGCAGCCGGTGCTCGACGACCCGCTGGGAGCGCTGGGCACGGCGGCGTAGCCCGCGCGGCCCGGGCCCTCGCGGATCTTCCCGGGCCCTCGCGGATCTTCCCGGGCCCTCGCGGATCTTCCCGGGCCCTCGCGGATCCTCCCGGGCCCTGTCGGATCCTCCCGGGCCCTGTCGGATCCTCCCCGGCCTCGCCGGACCCAGGCCGACGGTCGCGGGCTCGGCGCCGGGCGGCCGGGGCGGCCGTGCGCTACCCGGGCCTGGCGCCGACCGACGCCGCCACCGACAGGCCTGCCGAGACGACAGCCGGGTCCACGGCGACGAGTACGGTCCGGGCGGGTTCCCGTACGGGCTTGGCGGTGATCCGTACCGGGGGCGGCGCGGTCACCGGCGCGGCCGCCGCCGTGAGCGAGAACCAGACCACCTTGCCCGGTCCGTCCGTCTGGTGCCGGGCGCCCCAGGCCTCGCTGACCGCCTCCACGAGCGCGAGCCCGCGCCCGCAGGTCTCCAGCGCGTCCATCGCCGCCTCCCGGAGCACCGGGAGCCGCGGATCGCTGTCGATGACCGAGACCGTGAGCCGCCCGAGGCGGAACTCGATCTCCACGGTGCAGGTCTTGTCCGGCTGCGCGTGCCGGTGGACGTTGCTGAGCAGCTCCGTCACGCCGAGCGCGGCCCGGTCGATGAGCGGATCCAACTGCCAGTGGCGCAACTGCGCGGAAACGATCCGGCGGATCTGGCCTATACGCGCCGGCAAGGCCTGCAGTTCGACGACGCAGTGCCTTCTGGAATGACTGATCACGGCTGCGACTCCCCGACATGAGTGTTACGGGTGCTGCACCCTCGGTAATGCTCCACCAGGGTCACCCACGGTGCCCCGCAGTGCAACCGAACGCGATCGAAAGCGATCCGCATGGAAACCCAAAGCGACTGTTTGTGCAGGTGAGGGAGGTACATTTCGAAAGCAGGGGGCGAATACACGCACGAAGGAGCACGGCGCATGAGCACCACCGGCACCAGCGGAACGACGGGCACCATCCGTAGCAGCGGTACGACGGCCACGACCATCGACGTCGACCACAGCGACGCCCAGTACCGCGCCTGGCTGAAAGAAGCCGTCCGCAAGGTCCAGGCCGACGCCAACCGCTCCGCGGACACCCACCTGCTGCGCTTCCCGCTCCCCGAGGAATGGGGCATCGACCTCTACCTCAAGGACGAGTCCACGCACCCGACGGGCTCGCTCAAGCACCGCCTCGCTCGCTCGCTCTTCCTCTACGCGCTCTGCAACGGGTGGATCCGCCCCGGCCGCCCGGTGATCGAGGCCTCGTCCGGCTCCACCGCGGTCTCCGAGGCGTACTTCGCCAAGCTGATCGGCGTTCCGTTCATCGCCGTCATGCCCCGCACCACCAGCCCGGAGAAGTGCCGGCTCATCGAATTCCACGGAGGCGAATGCCACTTCGTGGACGACTCGATGAAGATGTACGAGGAGTCGGCGGAGCTCGCCGCCCGCACCGGCGGCCACTACATGGACCAGTTCACCTACGCGGAACGGGCCACCGACTGGCGCGGCAACAACAACATCGCGGAATCGATGTACCAGCAGCTGCGCCTGGAGCGGTACCCCGAGCCCGCCTGGATCGTGGCCACGGCCGGCACCGGCGGCACCTCCGCGACCATCGCGCGCTACGTGCACTACATGCAGCACGACACCCGCGTGTGCGTCCCGGACCCGGAGAACTCCTGCTTCTTCGACGGCTGGACCAACAACGACCCGCACGCGAGCAGCGATTGCGGCTCGCGCATCGAGGGCATCGGACGGCCGCGCATGGAGCCGAGCTTCGTGCCGGGCGCCATCGACCGCATGATGAAGGTCCCGGACGCGGCGAGCGTCGCCGCCTGCCGGGCGCTGGAGACGGCCATAGGGCGCAAGGCGGGCGGCTCCACCGGCACCGGCCTGTGGAGCGCCCTGAAGATCATCTCGGAGATGGTGGCCGAGGGGCGCAAGGGCAGCGTCGTCACGCTGCTGTGCGACCCGGGCGACCGCTACCTGGACAAGTACTACTCCGACGCGTGGCTGGCGGAGCAGGGCCTCGACATCGCCCCGTACGCGAAGACCATCGACACCCTGCTGACCACGGGAGCCTGGCGCGAGCCGTCGGCCGCCTGACCGCCCGCGGCCCGAGCGGGCTCACGCCGACGGAACCGATAGCCGTCGGCGGGGGCACCGGCCGGCGGTGGTCACTGCCCGGCGGCGGTCACTGGCCGGTCGCGCGGCGGGCGGTGAGCAGGCCGTCCAGGGTGCGGACGGCCGTGCGGAAGGAGTGGCCCA
This sequence comes from Streptomyces sp. NPDC058525, assembly GCF_042719495.1. Taxonomy (NCBI): domain Bacteria; kingdom Bacillati; phylum Actinomycetota; class Actinomycetes; order Kitasatosporales; family Streptomycetaceae; genus Streptomyces; species Streptomyces sp. NPDC058525. Next base: position 32,722 of record NZ_JBHXNP010000072.1, on the reverse strand, counting down.
GGCCCGGGCGGGCGGCCGTCAGGGCCAGCCGGAAGGAAGCCGGGCCGTCCGCGGCGAAGGTCCAGCGGACGTGTGTGCCCGAACCGGCGGGCGTCAGCCGCCACTCCTCCAACAGGGCCCGCATGCCCGGCGCGTTGGTCTCGTCCACCCGGTAGGCGTACCGCTGCTCCGGATCCGCCGCCATGACGGTCTCCAGGAACCGCACCCCGCCCATCAGCCGGACCTCCCGGCCCGCGCCGCCGTGCGTGGGGCGGGCCAGCGTCACCGCCCTGAACCAGCGCGGCCAGCCCGTGACCTCCTCGGCGAGCGCCCGGTACACCGCCTCCGGCGGCGCCGCGGTATCGGCGGCGAAGACGAGTCGGACCGGCGCGGTCTCGGTGAAGTCCAGCCCCACCGGGCGGAGTCGGCGTGCCATGGCGGTTACCTCCCGTTGGTGCGCGTCGAACGGTCGCGCGCGTCACCCTAACTGGCTGTCCGTCAGATGTCCCTGCCGGAACGGTTTTCCACCCACGACCGGCGCGTGGCCCTGGCCACGGGACCCTGCCGCGGGGGATGCTGGAAGCGCGCCGATCCCGCCCCGCGAGCGGAGCCAGCCGTGCCGGAGACCCCGGAGACTCGCCCACCCTCACCCTCACCACCACCACCACCACCACCGACGCCGAGCCCGCGCCCGAGTCCGCCCCCGCCGCTCGCCCTCGAGCTGCTGGTCCACGGCGTCGCCGGCGCCGCCCCCGCCGAGCTGCTCGGCGATCCGCGCACCGTGCGCGTCACCGGCGATTCCACCGCCGCCGTCTTCCGCCGCACCGAGGACGCCGACGCCGAAGCCCGACCCGAGCGGTACGCCGGACGGCCCGTCCCCGAGGCCTACTGCTGGTCCCGGCTCACCTCCGGAAACGGCGCCCGCGCCCTGTGGCTGCTGCTCCTGCCGTTCATGGTGGCCAACCTCGCCCACTGGGCCCGGCCGGCCACGCCCGCCGCCGACCCCGCGCCGCGTGCGGTCCGCGCGTACGGGGTCCTCGTACGGATCCTCGCGCTCAGCCTGACCGTGCTGCTGATCGCGGCCGCCTGCGAGGTCGCACTCGACCTGTTCGCCTGGCAGTGCGCGGGATCCGGTACCTGCACCGCCGACCGCTCCTGGCTGGGATTCCTCGCCGACGGCGGCTGGTGGGCCCAGCCCGGGCGCCGGCTCGCCCTCGGAGCGCTGGTCCCCGCCGCGCTGACCGGGCTGCTCTGGTTCCTGTCGAACCGCACGTGGAGCGCCTACGAGTCCCAGCCGCCGCCCGCCGGCGCCCCCGACCCGGACGCGGCCTCGGACACCGCGCCCGCGCTCGGCCGCCCCGGATTCTGGTACGGGCGGCGGATCGTGGCCCGGCTGCGCGCCGCCCACACCGCCGCCGGGCTGCTCACCGTGGCCGCGGCCGTCGCCGCACCCACCGCCCGCCACGACCGCGCCGTCGGCGCCCCCTTGCTCGAAGCCCTCGGCTGGGCGCTGGAGGTGCTGATCGCCGCCGGGGGGCTCAGCGTGGCCTGGGTGGTCTGCCGGCGCGGCCGCAGCGAGGCCCGGCCCGACCGCAAGCTCGACCAGGCCGCGGTCACGCTGCTGCCCGCCGCCGCCCTTGCGCTCCTCCTCGCCGTACTCCTGTACGCCTGCTGGTCGCGCCCCGGCTGGACCTCCGCCGGGCGGCTCCCCGGCGACTTCGCCTTCGGCGTGCTCATGCTCGGCCAGGGCCTGTGCGTGCTCGCCCTCGCCGTGGTCGCCGCCGCCCTGCACCGCCGGGCCCCCGATCCGGCCGCCACCCTGCGAGGCCTGGGCGGGCCCGCCATCGCCATGCTGGGCTGCGCGCTCGGCGGGGTGATGTCGGGCGGGGTCGCGCAGCGCGTCGCGGACTGGCTCGACGGGGGCGCCACCCCCGGGATGGCCGGTGCGCCGCTGCCCGGGCCGCCCGTGCTGCTGTCCTGGCAGGCCGCCGTACTGCCCCCGATGCTGCTCGTACTGGCGCTCGTCGCCGCCTGGTTCGCGGTGCGCGGAGCCCGGACCACGCGCAGGCTCGCCGGGACCGTCGCCGCCGAGTACCCGGGGGAGGCGCCGGACCGCTCGCGCAGCCGCCGCATCGCGGGCGCCCGGGCCGCCGCCGCGCTCACCGACTCCGCGCCGTGGTTCGTGGCGGCCGTCTCCGGAATCACCCTGCTGCTCGGCGCGGGGGCACTCGCCGGAGCCTGGATCGGGGGGCGGGTCCCGGGGGAGGCGGCCCGCGGGAGCGGCCCGGTCCTGGAGACCGCCGCCCGAGCCGCCCAGGACACCGGCTCCTGGCTCATAGGCTTCGGCTTCGTCCTGTTCGTCACCTGGGGCCGGCGCGCCTACCGCGATCCCGCCGCCCGCCGCACCATCGGGATCCTGTGGGACGTCGGCACCTTCTGGCCGCGGGCCGCCCACCCCTTCGCGCCGCCCTGCTACGCCGAGCGTGCCGTCCCCGACCTGACCTGGCGGATGACCGGCTGGACCGGCCGCACCGGCGGCCGCCTGGTGATCTCCGGCCACTCCCAGGGCAGCGTGCTCGCCGCCGCGGCCGTCTGGCAGCTGCCGCCGCCCGTCCGCCGCCGGGTCGCCCTGCTCACCTACGGCTCCCCGCTCGGCCGGCTCTACGGCCGCTGGTTCCCGGCCTACTTCGGCCCCGGTCCGCTCACCGCCCTGCACCACGACGTCGACTGCTGGCGCAACCTGTGGCGGGCCACCGACCCCATCGGCGGGCCGGTGCTCCCCGGCACCCCGCAGGACGTCGACCGAGGCCCGCTCGCCGACCCCGTCGCCTACGGCCGCAGCCCCCGCCACCCGCTGCCCGCGCCGATCCTCGGCCACTCCGACTACCAGGCCGACCCCGCCTTCGCCGCCGAACGCGACGCCCTGCTCGCACGCCTGGACCAGGCGCCACCGGGCGGGGGAGTACCCGGTCAGCGGCTCAGCAAGGCGCCGGCTGCGCCGGCAGATCCGCCGGGAACAGCAGGGTGAGCTCGTCCGTACTCGGTTCCCGCAGCTGGGCCACCCGCCCCGCGTGCCGTTCGACCATCGACTCGAAGGTCTGGCGCGCGGTGCGCCCGTTGCCGAAGGCCGGCCCCTTGGGCAGCTCCGTGAAATAGCCCAGCAGCGCCTCGGCCGTGCCGTCCCCGAGCCGGTACTCGTGCTCCTCCGCCTGCTGCTCCACGATCCTCAGCAGCTCCTCGGGCCCGTAGTCGCCGAAGGTGATGGTCCGGGAGAAGCGGGAGGCCACACCCGGGTTGACGGTCAGGAACCGGTCCATCTCCGCCGTGTACCCGGCGACGATCACCACCACCGCCTCCCGGTGGTCCTCCATCAGCTTCACCAGAGTGTCGATCGCCTCGCGCCCGAAGTCCCGGCCCGAGTCCTCCGGCGCCAGCGCGTACGCCTCGTCGATGAACAGGACCCCGCCCCGCGCCCGGTCGAAGGCCTCCTGCGTACGGATCGCCGTCGACCCGATGTGCTCGCCGACCAGGTCCACCCGCGACACCTCCACCAGGTGCCCGCGCTCCAGGACCCCGAGCGAGGCCAGGATCTCCCCGTACAGCCGGGCGACCGTGGTCTTGCCCGTGCCGGGGGAGCCGGTGAAGACGAGGTGCCGGCGCACCGAAGCCGCCTTGAGGCCCGCCTGCTGCCGCCGCCGGCCCACCTCGATCATGTCGGTGAGCGCACGCACCTCGCGCTTGACGCTGTCCAGGCCGACCAGCGCGTCGAGCTGGCCCAGCACCTCGCCGGAGCCGCGGGCCGCCGCCGGGCCGCCGCCGTCTCCGTCCCCCGCGTCCGCCGGCCGTGCCGCGGGAACCTCGGCCGCCCGCGGTACGGGGCCCTGCGCCGCGCCCGCCGTACGGACCTCCGCCCGCGCCCCGGCGAAGGCGCCGCCCGATGCCGGCTGGGCCGCCGGCCGGAGCCCGGACCCGTCGCCCGTGCAGCCCTCGGCGAGCGGCCCGTCCTCCGGGAACTCGTACCCGCCGCGCGCACAGCGCTCGGTGTGGCAGCGGGCGAGGGTGGTGCGGCAGCCGTCGAGGATGTGGAACCCGAAGCCGGCACTGTCCGTCACCCGGCAGGCCGTGAAGCTGCCGCGGCCGCCCGCCGACACGTAGAAGCCGGACTCGGCGGGGGAGGTGACCGTGCACCGCTCCAGGGTGGGATCGGCGCCCTTGGTGACGATCACACCGGTCTGCACGGCGTCGATGGTGCAGTTGGCGAGGGTGCCGCCGCTGCCGTGGTCGCGGAACCACGCCCCGGTGGCCGCCTCCCGGATCCGGCAGTCGTCGAGCTGCGCGGTGGCGCCGTCGCTCACCGACACCGCGGTGTTGCGCACCTGGGACAGATCGCTGTCGACGACGTCGACCCGCGAGCCCCGGTCCAGGACGAACAGCGCGTCCGGCACGTCGTGGACCCGGCAGGAGTCGAGGGAGGCGGTGGCCCCGTCACTGATCCACACCGCCGGATAGTCGCCCGTGCTGTCGTGGATCTCGCAGGACTCGGCATCGACCCGGGTGCCCGGATCCCACACCGACAGGCCGTTGCGCCCGAAGCGGCGCACCGTCGTCCGGCTCAGCGTCAGCACCGAACGCGACCGCAGGTCGACCGCGTTCTCCGGGATGTCGTGGATGTCGCAGCCGGCCAGCGTGAGGACGGCGTCGGTGTCGAGCGTGACCCCGTCGGCGGAGGTGCGGTGCACCGAGCAGTCCGTGAGCCGGGCCGTGGCGCGGGCGGCGACCTGCACCCCGCTGCCCTTGATCTCGTACACCTCGCAGCCCAGCGCCTCCAGGCCCGAGCCCTCGCCGGTGACCCCGATGCCCGCGCCCGTGGCGTGGTGGATCCGGCAGCGCTCCAGGCGCGGGCGGCCGCCGCCGCGCACCGAGATCCCGGTCTGTCCGGCGGCCACGACCTCGCACTCCTCGAACACCCCGCCGCCGCCGTCCAGGACGGCGATGCCGACCCCGGTCGGATTCTCCACGGTGCACCGCCGCACCAGGGGCCGGGCCCCGGCGCCGCGCACCTCGATGCCGGCCGCCGAGCGGGTGCTCACCCGCAGGTCGGTGAGCTCGGGAGCGCCGTCCTCCACCAGCAGGGCGGGAGCGGCCCGGTCCTGGCCCTCCAGGTGCAGGTCCTGGACGACGGCCGAGGCGCGCACGGTCAGCGCGACCCCGTCGGGCGGTGCGATGCGCACCGACCCCAGACCGCCCTCGGGCCCGCGCAGCGTCACGGCATGGTTCAGCACCAGGTTCTCCCGGTAGGTGCCGGGGGAGAGGGACAGCACGTCCCCGTCGCCCGCGACGGCCAGGGCCGCGGCCAGCGTCGGATACTCACCGGAGCGGCGCCGCCAGCGCGAGGCTCCGCCGTGCGTCACCTGGACCGTGCCCTGAGCCATGGTGCTGTCGTGCCCCCACCCTCGTACTCGCCGGGCCGCCGATGCGGCCGGTCTGGTCTGGCCGGTCCACCGTAGCGCGCGCGGGGCCCGTGAGTTGCCAGGTCAACTGCCCGCGCCCGCCCGGCCCCAGTCCGGCCCCGCCGCCGCCCACGCGCGGTCCAGACGTATGTACCGCCGATGCACCAGCCTACGTACGACCAGCCGGCGGACCGTCTCGGCCAGTACGGCGGCCGCGAGCGCCGCGGCCAGGCCCGCCAGCGACGCGTGGAGGGCGGCCGAGGACGGGTCGAGCGGCTGCCCGACCACCCGTCCTCGCGCATCGGTCCATATCCGGAACTGCTCGCCGGGGCGCGGCGGTTCCTCGGCGGCCGGCACCGTGCCCTGGTGGCTGCTGCCGTCGGGCGCGGTCCACACGGCCACCACCTGGGTGCGGGTCGGGGTGGTCCGCTGCGCCGAGGGGTCGGCGGACGCGTCCGCCGCCGAGTCCGCGGCCGGCCGGACCACGACCGCGGGGACGAGGTGCCGCTCCTGCCGCTGGGCGAGCGCGGCCTGCCGGAGCGTCCCGTCGACCTGTATGCCCGCGACGCAGCCGATGGCCGGAGCCACCAGCAGGACGCACACGAGCGCCGCGAAGGCCACCCACGCCTCGAAGAGATCGGTCGGCCGGCGCAGCGGATTGCGCCGCCAGCGCCACACTCCCATTGCTGTCCACACGGTCCGGCTCCCCCCACATTCGCCAGCCATCCGTCCTGTCCTGACTGCTCCAACGGCGTGGTCGCACCGGTGGTTCCAGTCCGGGGGCAGAGCCCCCCGAAGGTGTCATTCCAGGACGCGGACCTCGTCGCCGACGCGCAATGTCCCCGTCCGCACCGGCACCAGGTGCCGGCCGAAGGCCAGGGACTTGCCGATCCGCCGGTGCGCGGCCAGGGTCTTCAGCGGCTCCTTGCCGCGCTCCGCCGTCCGCTGGTCGGTGGTGGTGACGACGCACCGCCCGCACTCGCGGACCCCGCGGAACACGGCGTCGCCGATCGCGATGCGCCGCCAGCCGTCCTCCGCCCACGCCTCGGCTCCGGACACCACCACATTGGGCCGGAAGCGGTTCATGGGCAGCGGGCCCTCCGCCGCGTGGTCCCCCCGTGCGATCAGCGCGTTGAGCGCGTCCAGCGAGGCCAAAGTCGTGAGCAGCACCGGGTAGGCGTCGGCCAGGCTCACCGTCTCGCCCGGCAGTGCGTACTGCGGGTCCACGGGCCGCCGTACGGCCGGATCGTCCAGGTGTACCAGCCGTACCGGCACCCCGAGGTACGCGCTGAACCAGTCGGCCGCCTCGCTCGCCGCGACCGCGGTCTCGACCTTCTTCCCGAACAGCGCGACCGGCTCCAGCGGCCCCGGCCCGGGCACCTCCACGAGCAGCTCCGGCATGCCGGGCGCGGACAGCGCGATGCCGTCCCCGTCCGCCGGACGCGCCGCGGCCAGCGCCAGCCGCGGCTGCTGGCGCTGGGTGATGACCGTGCCCCATGCGTCGACCAGCGCCCACCGGCGGTCCCCGGACAAGCCCCAGGGCTCCACGGCCACCTCGTCGGGAGCGGTCCCCGCTACCGATTTGACGGGATGGACGTGAAGCGCCTGGACGTGCAAGTTCGACATGGGGGCATCCTGTCAGGCGCCCCCTCCGCGGCCCCAGCGGATATCCGCCGCTCGGGTCAGTAGCCGCGCCCCTGGTACGGGCGGCCGTACGGGTCCTCGTACCCGGCGGCCGGGACCGGCGCGGGAGCCTGCATCGGGCGCGGCGCGGCCGGACGCATGGCCTCGTACCCGGTGGTCGTGGCGACCGGGCGGGGCTGCTGCGGCTGGTGCTGCGGTACGAACGCGCCGCGGGCCGGCTGTTGCTGCTGCGGGATGTACGGCGCGGGCGCGTGCTGCAGCGGCATCGGTTGCGGCGCGGCCTGCTGCTGGTAGGGGTAGCCGTACGCGGGTGCCTGCTGCTGCGGCATGGCCGGGGGCAGCGCGGGCAGGGAGGACGCGAGGGCCGGCAGGTAACCACCGCTCGAATACCCGGCGCTGGGGGACTCGTAGGCAGCCGGAACCCGGATCGGGGCGATCTGCGGAGTGCCGCGTTCAGCGACGAGCGAGTCGTAGATGGGGGTGTCCGGGAAGGAGGGCGCGGAGTAGTAACCGCCGCCATAAGTGGAGCGGGGGGAGGTCATGGGACCTAAGTTAAGCCCACGACTTCACCGGGTCCATAGCGAGGTGTCGTCAACACCGTCCTGACCTGCATATTCGCAGGTCAGGACCCCGCCTTTCACTTGACGTTCACGTGCACGATTCGCCACTTCCGCCCCGTCTTGTTCGCACTCGTACCCACCGGTTGTGCAGTGCACCGACTTGGTGCTGACGCAGCGTCACAAGCCGGTGACCTCGGATGACGTTGTTCCGGGCAGCAGTTCGCCGTTTCAGGCGTCGCTCGGGCGGGCATAGGTACGGCCCTTCCACGCCGCCCCCCGCCCCCGGTAGTGCTGCACGGCCGAATCGACGGTCATCAGCAGGTACAGCAGCGCCGTGAACGGAAGCAGCGGAGCGAGCGCCGCGGGCTGCCGGTAGTACCGCAGCATCGGCAGGTAGGTGCCCGCCATCAGCAGCCAGGCCAGGCCGCCGGCCCACGCCGTGCCCGGCTGACCGGCCGCGAGCCCGTACAGGAGGGCGGCCGGCGGCACGAGATAGACGAGCACCAGGCCCGCGACCGTCCCGGCGAGCAGGAGCGGCTGGTGGCGCAGCTGCGCGTAGGCGCTGCGCGAGACCATCCGCCACAGGTCCCCCAGTGCGGGGTACGGGCGCACGCTGTCGACCCGCTCCGCCAGGCCGAGCCAGATCCGGCCGCCGGAGCGCCGGACGGCGCGGGCGAGGGACACGTCGTCGATGACGGCCTGGCGGATGACGTCGGGCACGCCCGCGCGGACGGCCGTCTCGGTGCGCAGCAGGACGCAGCCGCCGGCGGCTGCCGCGGTGCGTCCGCCGGGGCGGTTGATCCGGCGGAAGGGGTAGAGCTGGGCGAAGAAGTACACGAAGGCGGGTACGACGAGCCGCTCCCACACGCCGACGACGCGCAGCCGGGCCATCTGGGAGACGAGGTCGAGGCCGGCGGAGGTCGCGGCGGAGACCAGTTCGCGCAGACTGTCGGGCTCGTGCGCGATGTCGGCGTCGGTGAGGAGCAGGAACTCGGGCTCGGTGGCGTGCGCGGTACGGGCGAGCGCGATGCCGTGGCGCAGGGCCCAGAGCTTGCCGGTCCAGCCGGGGGCCGGGTCGCCGGGGGAGGTGACGGTGAGCGGCAGCCCGGGCTGCTCGCGGGCGAGGCGCTGCGCGAGGGCGCCGGTCCCGTCGGTGCTGCCGTCGTCGACCAGGATCACCTCGGCCTCGCCGGGATAGTCCTGGGCGAGCAGGGAGGCCAGGCTCGAGGGCAGCACCTCGGCCTCGTCCCGGGCCGGGACGATCACGGCGACGGACGGCCAGCGGGCGGGGGCGGTGCGCGGGGGGAGCCGGACGTCGGTGCGCCAGAACATGCCCTGGGCGAGCGTGAGCCAGAGCCAGGCGGCGAGTGAGGCGTAGGCCGCACAGGCGGCGATGAGGGTGCCCATGGCGGCAGTGTGCCGGGCCCCGCGGGGCGTGTCGCGCATCCGGCCGCGGGTGTCCGCCGCTTCCGCTGCGCGGAGCTCGGCGGTCGGGTCCGGGGGCGGGGCCGGGGCCGGTCGGTGAGGCCGACGGGCAGGGTCCGCTGCGGGGCCCGCGTTGGGGTGTCGGAGCGGGGCCGGGGGAGGAGGGATGGGGCTCGGTGTCGGGGGAGTGGGCGCGGCCTTGCGGACCGGTTCCTATGGGGCAGGGCGGGCGGGGCCGGGCTGGATGGGGCGGTTCGCGGTGGTTTGGGGTGATACGGGTGCGGGACGTCGGGGCGGTGGCCGTAGGGGTGTCGACTAAGGTGGGCGGGTGAAGATCGCGCTCATGGACTCCGGAATCGGCCTTCTCGCGGCGGCCGCGGCGGTGCGGCGGATGCGGCCGGACGCGGAGCTGGTCCTGTCATCCGACCCCGACGGCATGCCCTGGGGTCCGCGTACGCCCGCCGACCTCACCGGGCGGGCGCTCGACGTCGCCCGCGCCGCCGCCGCGCACCGCCCCGACGCGCTGATCGTGGCCTGCAACACCGCCTCCGTGCACAGCCTGCCGGCCCTCCGGGCCGAGCTGGAGCCGGGCATCCCGGTCATCGGGACCGTGCCCGCGATCAAGCCGGCCGCGGCCGCCGGCGGGCGCGTGGCGATCTGGGCCACCCCGGCCACCACCGGCAGCCCGTACCAGCGCGGGCTGATCGGCGAGTTCGCCGCCGGGGCCCGGGTGACCGAGGTGCCGTGCCCCGGTCTGGCCGACGCGGTCGAGTCCGCCGACGACGAGGCCGTCACGGCCGCCGTGGCCGCGGCCGCGGCGCTGACCCCGGCCGACATCACCGACGTGGTGCTCGGCTGCACGCACTACGAGCTGGTCGAGAGCGCCATCCGGGCCGCGCTGACCGAGCGGACGCAGGGCGCCGAGCTGGTCTTCCACGGATCCGCCGAGCCCGTCGCCGTCCAGGCGCTGCGCCGGATCGGCGCGCGCCCAGAGTCCGGCCTGCCGGCCACCGGCGGCCTGACGGTCCTGCGCAGCGGCCGTCTCGGCACGCTCCCGGCCGCCGCCCTCGGATACGCGGAGGGCCGCCTCCTCGCGGGCCGCGACGCCGTCGTCGGCTGACCTCCCCCCCCGCTGCCCGCCGGCCCGTTCCCCCTGCCTACGCCTCGCCCGCCGAGACCAGGCGACGCGCGAGGTCCCGGAGGCCGTCCGCGTCGAGGACGCGGTCGCCGAAGCCGGGGAGGGGGACGTGGAGCGGGGCCGTCCACTGCTCGGGGACGGCCCGTTCGCCGTAGCGGGCCCCGGCCAGGGCGCCGGTCACCGCCGCCACCGTGTCCGTGTCGCCGCCCAGGTCCACCGCGGCCCGTACTGCCTCCGCGAAGCCGGTGGTCGTGCGCAGGGCCCAGACCGCCGAGCCCAGGCAGGGCCACACCGCCCCGTTGAACTCGGTGGCCAGGCCCGGGTGCCAGGCCGGGTCCAGCACCACGGCGTACCGCTCGCGGTGGCCGGGATGGACGGCGTCGAGCGTCGCCGGGAGCGCGGCCAGCGGATCGGCGCCCTCCAGGGCCACCCGGACCAGCTCGTGCAGGACGGCCGTGCCCTCCCAGGCGGCCCGGTCGCCGTGGGTCAGTGCCGCGATCCGCCGGGCGGCGTCCATCGTCGCCTCGCGCCCGCTGCCCGCGAAGTACACGGCCGAGGTGGCCGCGCGCATCAGCGAACCGTTGCCCGCCGCCCGGGCGTTGATCTGGAAGTGCAGCGCCGCGGCGCGGTCCCAGGGCTCGCCGTTGGTCAGTACGTCCTCGGTTTGGAGGCCGATGTCCTTGGGTCGGCCCGCCGCCCACCGCCGGAACCGGCCGAAGACGTCCGGCAGGTCGAGGCCGCCGTGTTCCAGCAGGGACTCGCCGACCAGGACCGCCATCTGCGTGTCGTCCGTCGCCTCGCCCGGATCCCAGCCGCCGCCCCCGAGCATCTCCTCGCCCCGCTCGCCGAACTGCCCCGGCGGGCCGAACTCGTACGGCGCACCCAGCGCGTCCCCCGCCGCGGAGCCCAGTACGGCGCCCACGGCACGCTCGGTCCGGGTGGTCCGCTCGGTGGGGGTGATCGGGTCGGCGGTCATCGCGTCGGCTCCTCGGGATGGTCGGCGGCGGCCAGCAGGCCGCGGGTGAAGGCGTCCAGATCGTCCAGCCCGGCCGCCGCCAGGCTGTCCGGCGCGCCGGCCAGCAGGTGCGGGAGGGCCCCGTGCAGGGCGAGGGTGAGGGCGCGGGCGTTCCGCGGCCCGGCCGGCAGCCCGGCGGTGCGCAGCAGGTGCCCGTACGCCGCGAAGTCCGAGGCGGCGATCGGGTCCAGCAGCCCGGCCAGCCACGGCCGCCGGGTCGCCTCGGTCTGGAGCTCCAGGTAGGCCAGGGTCCGGGCCCGGCCCGGTCCGGCCACGTTCCGCAGCAGCCCCGCGAGCAGCGCCGCGAGCTCCCGCGCGTCGGAGGGGCCGGGCCCGGCCCCCGCCAGGGAGGCGGCCACCGCCCGGTACTGCTCCAGGCAGCGCTCGGCTACCGCCCGCAGCAGCGCGTCGCGGGTCGGGAAGTAGTTTTTGGCCGTGCCCGTCGGCACCCCGGCCGCGGCGTCGACGGCCCGGTGCGTCAGTCCGCGCCCGCCCGCGTCGGCCAGTACGGCGATGGCCGCGTCCCGCAGCCGGTCCCGACGGTCCTGGTTCACGTTCCCCGCATTCACGTTGCCAGCATAACCACATCCGTGGTACCACAGATGTAGTACCACGGATGTGGTGGCCGGTTGGAGCGGAGGGGGTTGGGTCATGGGCAGCGGGAACACGGCCGTCGTGGTGGGCGCGGGCGTCGGAGGACTCGCCACCGCCATCGGCCTGCGGCGCGCGGGCTGGGCGGTGACCGTACTGGAGGGGCGGACGGCGCTCGAACGCTACGGAACCGCCTTCGGCATCCACCCCACCGCCCAGGCCGCGCTCGAACGGCTCGGCCTCGGTGAGGTGCTGCGGGCGCACGCCGTTCCCTACCGCGAGGCCCGGATCCGCCGCCCCGACGGCAGGGTGCTGGCCGCGCTCCCGCTGGAACGGATCGAACGCAAGGCGGGTCGGCCCGAACTGCTCGTCTCCCGGCCGCGCCTGATCGACGCCCTGCTCGCCGCGCTCGAACGGACCGGCGGCGCGGAGATCGTCTACGGGCACCGGCTCACCGACCCGGCGGGCCCCGAAGCCGGCCGGGCCGACCTCGTCGTCGGCGCCGACGGCATCAACAGCGCCGTCCGCACCGCCTGCTTCGGCCCGGCCGGCGGGCCCCGCGCGATCGGCTCCGTCGCCTGGATCGGGATCGCCGGCTTCGAGACCGGCGTGTACGGAGAGACCTGGGGCGAGGGCCGGTTCTTCGGGATGACCCCCGTCGAGCCCGGCCGCACCAACTGGTACGCCACCGTGCCCGAGGCCACCACCGCCGACGCCCTGCGGGAGGCCTTCGCGGGCTGGCACGACCCCGTCCCCAGGATCCTCGCGGAGACCGACCCCGCGACCTGGATCCGCTACGAGATGCGCCACCTGCACCCCGCCCTGCCCTCCTTCGTCGCGGCCGGCCGGGTGGCCCTCGTCGGCGACGCCGCCCACGCCATGACCCCCAACCTCGGCCAGGGCGCCTGCACCGCCCTGCTCGACGCCGAGGCGCTGACCCGCGCCGTCGCCGGAGCCGCCGCCGGGCCGGGCGGGCTCCCCGCCGCCCTGCGCGCGTACGACGCCGAGCGCCGCCGCAGCGCCCAGCGGGTCGCCTTCGGCTCCCGGACCCTGCACCGCTTCGTGACCACCCGCCGCCCCGGCCTGCGCGACGCGCTGGTGAGCCTCCTGCCCGGCTAGGAACGCCCCGGGACCTCAAGTTTGGTTCAGGTAGAGCTGGGCAGGTGCGCCATGCATCGACCGACCGGGCGAGAGGCGGTGGCGCGCATGCGGAACGTGAGTACGCTGCTACTCATGACCGGTCACCCCCCGGGTCCGCTCTGGACGGGCCGGGCCTCCAACCGTGTGCAGTGGCTGCTCGCAGCGGCCGGTGCGGCCTGCCTGGCGCTCGGCATCCAGCTCGCCGTCGACGGCTCCTGGACCGACGGCATCGCCCCGCTGCTCATGGCCGTGGTCGGCTGCCTCGCCGCCGGACTCCTCATCCTCTACGGCACCCTCGCCTTCGTGCACGTGGCCGTCACCGTCGACTCCGAGGCCCTCGTGGTCCGCTGCGGCCACATCGGGCTGCCGCGCCGCACGATCCGCCTCGCCGAGGTGACGTCCGCCGAGTTCGTCCCGCGGATCACCCCGACGCACTGGGGCGGCTGGGGCTACCGCTGGCGCCCCGAGAAGGGCACCGCGGTCATCGTCCGGCGCGGCGAGGGCGTGGCGCTGAGGCTCGACGACGGGAAGCTCTTCACGGTCACCGTCGACGACGCGGAGAACGCCGTCCGGGTCATCCGCGCCCACCTGCGGGCCCTTGCCCGCTGACGCGGACGGACACGACGTACACTCCGCCAGATGAGCAGCAGTGTCACCCGCGCGGCCGGGAACGAGCCCGCGGACCCCTCCGCCGCAGTCCGCGCAGCAGCCGGAACGGAACCCGCGGCGCCGTCCGGCTCGGGCCCCGCCGAGGCCGCGAAGCGGAAGGGCGCCCGGCTGGTGCGCCCGCTGCTCGCCGCCCTCTCCGGAGTGCTGCTCTACCTCAGCTTCCCGCCCCGCCCCCTGTGGTGGCTGGCCCCGTTCGCCCTCGCCCTGCTCGCCGGCTGTCTCCGCGGCCGCCGCGCCCGGGCCGGCTTCGGACTGGGCCTCCTCGCCGGACTGGGCTACCTGATGCCGCTCCTCGTCTGGACCGGCGAGGAGGTCGGCCCGGTGCCCTGGCTGGCGCTGGCCGCCCTCGAAGCCGTCTTCATCGGCCTCACCGGCCTCGGGATCGCCCTGGTCGGCCGGCTGCCGGCCTGGCCGCTGTTCGCCGCGGCCGTCTGGGTCGCGGGCGAGGCCCTGCGCGCCCGCGTCCCGTTCGGCGGTTTCCCCTGGGGCAAGCTCGCCTTCGGCCAGGCCGACGGCGTCTTCACCCCGCTCGCCGCGGTCGGCGGCACCCCGCTGCTCTCCTTCGCCGTCGCCCTGTGCGGATTCGGGCTGTACGAAGCCCTGCGCACCGCCCTCGACCACCCCCGGCGGGCCACCGCCGCGCTGGCCGCGCTCACCGTCGCGGCGCCCGTCGTCGCCGGTCTCGCCGCCCGGCCCCTGGTCTCCGACGCCGCCGAGGACGGCACCGCCGTGGCGGCCGTGATCCAGGGCAACGTGCCGCGGCTCGGCCTCGACTTCAACTCCCAGCGCCGCCAGGTCCTCGACAACCACGCCAAGCGCACCGAACAGCTCGCCGAGGACGTCAAGGCGGGCCGCGTCCCGAAGCCCGACTTCGTGGTCTGGCCGGAGAACTCCTCCGACCTCGACCCGTACTCGCAGCCCGACGCCTACGAGGTCATCGACAAGGCCGTCAAGGCGATCGGCGTGCCCGTGGCCATCGGCGCGGTCGTGTCCCCGCAGACCGGCCCGCTGCGCAACACGATGATCCTCTGGGACCCGGTGAGCGGCCCCACCGCGACCTACGACAAGCGCAAGATCCAGCCCTTCGGCGAGCGCATCCCGATGCGCTCCCTCGTCCGGCTCGTCAACTCCGACGTGGACCGGGTCAGCCGCGACTTCGGCCCCGGCAAGGACCCCGGCGTGTTCGACATGGCCGGCAGCGGCGTCGGCATGGTCACCTGCTTCGAGGCCGCCTTCGACGACGCCGTGCGCTCCACCGTCCGGGCCGGGGCCCAGGTGATCGCCGTACCCAGCAACAACGCCACCTTCGGCCGCAGCCAGATGACCTACCAGCAGCTCGCCATGGACCGGATCCGCGCCGTCGAGCACAGCCGGACCGTCCTCGTACCGGTCACCAGCGGGGTGAGCGCGGTGATCCGCCCCGACGGGACCATCGAGCGCCAGACGGCGATGTTCACGGCGGACGCGCTGGTCACCGAGATCCCGCTGCGCTCCACCGAGACCCCCGCGACCCGCTTGGGACCGCTGCCCGAGTACGCGCTGCTGCTGCTGGCCGCCGCCGGTCTCGGGTGGACCCTGGCCCGCCGGATCCGCGCCCGCGGGGCCTCGGCGTAGCCGGTCGGGACCGGCCTTAAGGTCGGGGAATGACCACACCGGAATACATCCGCGAGATCCGCGCCACCGCCGGGCACCGGCTGCTCCTGCTACCCGGCGTCACGGCCATCGTCGTAGACGACCGGGGCCGGGTCCTGCTCGGCCGGCGCTCCGACACCGGGCGGTGGTCGGTGATCGGCGGGATCGCCGAGCCGGGGGAGCAGCCCGCGGAGACCGCCGTGCGCGAGGTGTACGAGGAGACCGCGGTGCGGTGCGTGCCGGAGCGCGTGGTCCTCGTCCAGATGCTCGCACCGGTCACCTACCCCAACGGCGACGTCTGCCAGTTCCAGGACATCACCTTCCGCTGCCGGGCGACCGGCGGCGAGGCGCGCGCGAACGACAGCGAGTCGCTGGAGGTGGCCTGGTTCGAGGTGGACGCCCTGCCGCCGCTGGAGCACTTCGCCCTGGACCGCATCCACCGCGCCCTGCGCGAGGAGCCGACCTGGTTCGCGGCCGTGGCCGAGGTCACGGAGTAGCGCTCACGGCGTAGCGGTCGCGGAGTCGCGCTCACGGAGTCGGGGTCACGGCGTAGCAGTCTCGGCGTCGCGCCGACGGAGCTGCGGTCACCGCGTCGCGCGTCAGCCGGCGTCCGACGCCTCCCGGTAGAGCTCGACCGCCTGGTCGCCCATCACCGCGCTGTACGAGATCTCCGGCACCGTGCCGCCGCCCTCGTGGCCGCCGAGCACCCCGGCCAGGGCGCCGTCCACCAGCCAGGGGCTGCCGCTGGTGCCGCCGCTGAGGTCCGGGCAGGCGATGCGGCGCTGGGTCGGCGAGATCAGCGCGGTGGTGTTGGTGCAGTGCAGCGGGGCCTCCTCGCTGCGCGGGTACCCGATGACGCTCACCGTGGCGTCGGCCGGCTGCTCCGCCGCGACCGGGAAGCCGCCGACGAGGTCCTCGACCCGCTCCGCGTCCCCGCCGTCCGCGGGTGCCACGGTCGCGAAGGCGATGTCGTCGTCCGGGTCCTCGCCGTCCGTCCAGCCCGGGGCCATGTGGACGCCCGTGATCCGCCACGTGCCGTACGGGGCCTCGCCGTCCCGGTAGCCCGGCGCGAACACGGTGGTGTCCGGGTCGTCCAGGCAGTGCGCGGCGGTGGCGATCACATCGCGGTCGTCGCTGCGCACCACCGCGGCGGTGCAGAAGTGCCCGCCGTCGAGCCCGCCCGCGAAGAGCGCGCCCACCCGGTCCGCCGCGGCGTCCGGCGCGGCCCGCACGGTGACCCCGAGCGGCGGCTCGGCCGCGGCGTCGGGCACGTCCACGCTGAGCAGTGCGGCCATCGCGACCAGCGCCGCCAGGAGCCGGGGCACCCGCCGGGCACGAGCTCGGCCGAGGGCACGGGGCTGGGTGAGCATGCGGTGGATCATGTTTCGACCCTGCCCGGCGAACCTATGTCCGGAGCCCGTTGTTCCGTATGAATCCGCTGTGAATCGTGGACCCGCCGTGAATCCGGTGCCCGCCGTGTGAAAGCCCGGGGCCCCGGACGCGCGCTAGCCGAGCCGCTCGTACACCGTCACGCGGCGGCCCCGGACCTGCCGGTCCTCCACCACCGTGAACCGCTCCCGCAGGACGGCGGCCTTGACCTTGTCGCGCTCGGCCGACGGCGCCTTCGCGACCGCCGCCGCGTCCGTGATAAGCAGCACCCGCCGCTGCCCGAGCAGCTCCGCCCGGATGCGGTCCGGCTCGGCCTCCTCGCCCTTGAGGGTGCCCGACGCGACCGGGGTCCTGGCCAGGGCGATGTCGGCCAGGCCCGCGAAGGCGCCGGGGGAGACCAGCGCGGTGTCTCGGCGCGCGGCCGGGACGTACAGCACCGCGTCCCCGTCGCGCTTCAGCCGCGCCACCTCACCGGCCACCGACAGCACGTCGTCGACCCGGCTCGCCGGAGCCCGCTTGCCCAGCTCCACCGGCAGCAGGGCCAGTACGGCGACCCCCACCACACCCGGCACGAGCAGGCGGCAGGCCCTCGGGAAGCGGGGTGCGCAGGCCCGTACGGCGGCGCCCAGCGCGGCGCCGATCAGCAGGGCCAGGCCCACCATGGAGAACAGCACGTACCGGTCCAGGAACAGCGGCTGCACCAGCGAGAGGCCGATCAGCCCCAGCTGCGGCACCGCCAGCAGCGGCAGCCCGACCGCCGCCGCCGACAGCCGGGCCCGGCCGGGCCGGTCCGCCCCCGCGCAGAGGCCGCCGACGGCCAGCAGGATGCCCGGCCCGATCAGCATGTGCCAGGTCAGCGGGGGTATCCACGACACCTGGCCGGACTGCCCCCGGCTGAACAGGATCAGCGGCAGCGCACCCGCCACCGCGCCGGCCCCGTACGCCGCCCAGCGCAGCCACACCCCGCGCCCGGCCCGCACCCACCACAGCGTCACGGCGTGGGCCGGCAGGATCAGCAGGGACAGCCAGTTCAGCAGGGCGCAGACCAGCACCGTGGCCCCGTACGCCGTCCAGCGCGGCCAGACCCGCCGGCCGGGCCGGGCCGGTTCCGGGGACAGCAGCGACACCAGCAGCAGGGTCGACAGCCCGGCCCCGGCCGCGACCAGCGCGTACGGCCGGCCCTCCTGAAGGTAGAACTGCACGGCCGGCAGCAGCCCGAGGGCCAGTCCGCCGCCGAGCCCCGCCCAGAACCCGGCCAGCCGCCGGCCGATCAGCCCCACGCACGCCGCGGCCGCGGCGACCGCCAGCACGGACGGCAGCCGCAGCGTGGTCGTGCTCGCCCCGAAGGCCTCGAAGAGGCCGTGCATCAGCAGGTAGTACAGGCCGTGCACGGCGTCGACGTTGCCGAGCATGGCCCAGATCTCGCCCGCCGACCGCCCGGCCACCTGCCAGGTCGCCGCCTCGTCCCGCCACACGCTGTCCTGGCGCGAGAGCCCCCACAGGCCGAACGCGAGGGTCCACAGGAACGGGAGGAACCAGACGAGGTGCCCGCGTCGGGCCGCGGGTATGTGGCAAAGCATGAAGGGTGCGGGTTCCTCGGTCTGGCGTTCGGGCGGAAGGCACCAGTCTATGGACGACACGGACGGTTTCCGGACCGCCTGTTGTGCACCGCGGCGCGTGGGCCGGCGCCCCGCCCGCCCCTAGCCTCGCCGCAGGAGCACGAACGAGGGGCGGTACCCGGTGAACTGGCTCATCCACGACTACCGCGAGAGCGATCTCGCAGCGGTGGTCCACCTGATCGACACCACGGCCGAACTCGGCCAGGAGTCCGTCTTCTCGCTCGCCGAGTGCATCAGCGCCCTCACGGACCGGCAGCCCTGCGTGGTCGCCGTCCACCAGGGCGTGCCGATCGGCGCGGCGCTCGCCTGCGTCACCGGGGAGCGCGCCTGGGTGATGCGCATCGCGATCGCCGCGGGCTGGCGCGGCCGGGGCCTGGCCAGCGCCCTGCTCGTCGAGCTGGAGCGGCGGCTCATCGCGGCCCGCGTGGGCCGGATCGCGTACGTCCTGCCCGAGGAGGACCTGCTCGGGGAGGGGCTGCTCAACGCCGGGTACACCCGCCAGCCCGCCGTCGCCTACTTCGAGAAGACCGAGCCGCTGCACGGACCGGCCGCGGGCCTCCTCGACGACCTCGGCGGCCGGTTCCTCCCCAACGACCTGTGGACCAAGGTCGCCGGCATGGAGCGGGAGAAGGACCTCATCGAACGGCGCGTGGTGCTGCCGCTCGCCGAGCCGGAGCGGGCCGCCTCGCACGGTGTGCGGCCGCCGCGCGCCATCACCCTGTTCGGCCCGCCCGGCACCGGCAAGACCACCTTCGCCCGGGCCATCGCCTCCCGGCTCGGCTGGCCCTTCGTGGAACTGCTGCCCTCCCGGCTCGCCGACGAGGGCAACCTGGCCGCGGCGCTGCGCGACGCCTTCGCCCGGATCGCCGAGCTGGAGCGGGTGCTCGTCTTCATCGACGAGGTCGAGGAGATCGCGCCCGTGCGCACCGAGCCCGCGCAGCCCGGCGGGATCCACGGGGTGACGAACGAGCTGCTCAAGCTGATACCCGGCTTCCGCGAGGGCGACGAGCGGCTGCTGGTCTGCGCCACCAACTCCATCCGCTCCCTCGACCCGGCCTTCCTGCGGCCCGGCCGCTTCGACTACCTGATCCCGATCGGCACTCCGGACGCCGGGGCCCGCGCCGCGATCTGGTCCCGCTACACGGCGGGGCGCGCGGACGTGGACGTGGCGGCGCTGGTGGCCGCGACCGAGCTGTTCACCCCCGCCGACATCGAGCACGCGGCGCGGATCGCGGCGCAGGTGTCCTTCGAGCGGGACCTGGAGGAGGTGGGCGCGCGCGGCGCGGCGGCCGCGCAGCTCGGCGCGACCACGGAGGACTACCTGGCGGCGGCCGGACAGTGCCGGCCGACGGTGACCCCGGCGATGACGGGCGAGTTCGAGGCGGACATCACCGCCCACGCCCGCTTCTAGCCGACCCCGGATCTCCGTCCCCCGGTTGCGGCGGGGGGCGGGACGGCCCAGCGGCCGGATGCGAAACGGCCCGCGGCCACTCCCCAAAGCGGCCGCGGGCCTCCCGCGCGGACTTGGCATCCGTGCGGGACGGCCACGCTCCGGTTGGGGTGTTCGCCGGCTGGAACGTGACACGCAGGGGTGCCGGAGGGCGTCCTGAGCGCCCTCGTCAGCACCTCCGAGTCAACCAGCGCGGGGTGCGCCCGCGCCTCGGCCGGACGGCCACGCCGGCCCCGGCCGAAAGGACGAAAGGACGAAACGGGCACGGGGGATACGAGTCCCCGGAGCGGCCGTCCGCTACGGCGTACAGCGGTACGTGAACTCCACCGCGGCCGTGCGCTGCCCGGGCGAGACCAGTTCGAGCTCGGCCCTCGCGGGGTAGGTACCCGTGCCCCGGAAGGTCCAGAGCAGGTGCAGCCGGGCCTCCTGCTGCCCGCGCGGCACCCGCTCGGTCAGCCGTTCGGACCGTGTGCCGTCGCTGCGCAGCCACCGGTACGTCAGGGTCCCCGGGCGTCCGTTGGTCCGTACGACGGCCACCACGTCGGCCGCCGCGTCGCAGGCGGGCCCCTTGGGGTCGGTGGTCACCGCCACGTCCTCGACGGCGAGCGCGGGACCCAAGCGCTGCCACCCGAGGTACGCGACGACCGCGAGCAGCACGACCGCGGCCAGGGTGTAGCGCCGCAGGCCCGCACCGCGCCGCCGCCGCGCGGGCGGGGCGGCCGCGGCCACCGGGAACGGCGCGGGCAGCGCCGCCGTGACCCCGGGCCCGAACCGGAGCACCGACCCCTCGACCCGGTCGGGGGTCACCTCGGCGGCAGCCGGCGGGCCGGAGAACCAGTGGCTGCCGAGGACGGTGGCGCTGTAGTCGTCGTCCTGCGGGGCGCGGGGATCGCTCATCGGGGCACCTCCTCGCAGCGCGCCAGGTACTGCGAGTCGGACGCGGACTTGTTGCCCGCGGCGGGCTTGGTGGTCACCCTGACCCCGCCGTAGCAGCCGCCGCCGCGGGGGAAGGTGTGGGACTTCACCACCGGGGCGAGCGAGCCGGACTGCACGACGAAGGTCTCCGTGCCGTCGGGCACGGAGTAGTCGCCCTGCCGGCTGCCCAGGAACCACTCCACGACCACGGTGACCGGCCCGGTGCCCGTGGCCGCGACCGAGATGGTCGCGTCGCCCCGGTAGACGCCGGTCTTGAGCGAGACGCCGACGTTCGTGACCCGCAGGGTCGGTGTGGGACTGGGCGTCGGGGTGGGCGACCAGCTGACGGTCGGCTTCGGCGTCGGTGAGGCGCTCGGCGGCGGCGACCCCGACGGCGAGGCCGAGGCCGACGGTGACGGCGACGCGGACGGCGACGGGCTCGCCGATGCCGAAGGGCTAGGGCTCGGCGACGCGGAAGGGGACGCGCTCGGGCCCGGCGCGGGGGAGGCCGTACCGGGCGGGGCCGCGCTCGTCGTGGCGAACGCGCTGAGCGCCGAGGCCCCGCCCGGCGCCGCGCCGATCGCGTCCGTCGTGAGGACCAGGGCCGTGCCCAGGATCAGCGCGGCCCCCGCCGCCAGCCAGCCGCGCCGGCCCGGGGCCCAGCCGGAGCCCGGGCCGCTGCTCAGGGTGGTCGTGGCCACCGCGGTGGTGCCCTCGGCCGCGCCGCCCGCCGAGGGGAACAGCAGCGGCAGCAGCGCCGCCAGCGCGGCCAGCTTGCGCTGCCCGCGCTGCTCCCACTGCGGCCCGTAGGCGGCGAGGGCCACGTCCTCCAGCTCCGCGACGAAGGCCTCGGCGTTCTCCGGCCGCTGCTCGGGCCGCTTGGCCAGACCCCGCCGGATCAGCGGGCGCACCGGCTCGGGGGCCTCGGTCTCCGGCACCGGGGCCTCGATGTGCTGGACGGCGAGCTCCGCGAAGTTCTCCCCGTCGTACGGCTTGCGCCCGGTCAGGCACTCGAAGAAGGTCGCCGTCGCCGCGTACACGTCGGCCGAGGGCGACGCGGGCCGGCCCTGCCACTGCTCGGGTGCCATGTAGGCGGGGGTGCCGGCCACGCCCGGCGTGGTCCCGCGCCCCGCCGCGATCCCGAAGTCCACCAGCTTCGACGAACCGTCCGCCGAGACCAGCACGTTCTCCGGCTTGTAGTCGCGGTGGACGACGCCCTCCCGGTGCGCGGCCGCCAGCCCGAGCAGTGAGCCCTTGAGCACCACCAGCGCGGCCTCGGCGTCCGCCTGCCCGGCCTGCCGGAGCAGCGCGCGCAGCGAGATGCCGTCCACCAGCTCCATCACGATGGCCGCGCCGCCCGGCGACTCCACGTACTCGTACAGGCCCACCACGAACGGCGACCGGAGCCCGCCGAGCAGCCGGGCCTCGGCCCGGAACTCGCCGACGAACGCCGGGTCCTCGCGCAGCCGGTCGCTCAGGTACTTCACCGCGACGGCCGTTCCCGTGCCGTCGTGCACGGCGAGCACCACCCGGCCGCTGCCTCCCGCGCCCAGCTCCCGGACCTCCGTGTAACCGGGGACCGCCCATCCCGT
Organism: Streptomyces sp. NPDC058525; assembly: GCF_042719495.1. Lineage (NCBI taxonomy): Bacteria > Bacillati > Actinomycetota > Actinomycetes > Kitasatosporales > Streptomycetaceae > Streptomyces > Streptomyces sp. NPDC058525. Next base: position 10,514 of record NZ_JBHXNP010000072.1, on the reverse strand, counting down.
CCGGGTGTCCTCCATCGCTTCCGCCCCCCTGCCGGCCGTGGTTCCGCCGCCGTGTGCACCCCGCGTCGGGGCGTCACATGGGACGTGGATTGCGCCACGGCCGGTTCCCCACCGGGTGGCGTGTGTCAGGCCGCGGCCGACACCGCGCCGATCATGGCGTGCAGCCGGTCGGCGGCGGCACGTCCGAAGGCCGGGTCGTTGATGTGGGTGTCGTAGTCGTAGAGCCGGGCGGCGCTGCCCCGCAAGCCTTCGCGCAGCGCCGAGAACAAGGCCCGGTCGGCGCCGGGGTCATGGTAGGGACCGCCGGGGGCGCCGAGCGTGGACAGTCCGCGCAGTGGGACGCAGACGGCCGTGGGGCCGGTCGCCGCGCGGAGTTTCCCGGCGACCCGGCGGCCGAGTTCCGCGCATTCGTCCTCGGTCGTACGGATCACCGTGATGGACGGGTTGTGGACGCGGACCCGCCGGTGGCGGACCCGGTCGGGCAGGGTCTCCATCGGGCCGAACTTGACCATGTCCAGCGCCCCCAGGCTCACCACCTGCGGAACCCCGGCCCGCCCGGCCGCGCTGAGCCGGTCGGGGCCGGCGGTGAGGATGCCGCCGCACAGGTCATCGGCGAGCTCGCTGAGGGTGAGGTCGAGGACGCCCGCGAAGACCCCCTGGCCGGCCAGCGTCTCCAGGGTGCGGCCGCCGGAGCCGCTGACGTGGAAGACGAGCACCTCGTAGCCCAGTTCGGTCAGCCGCTCGCGCGCCGCGTCCACGCCGATCGTGGTCACGCCGGCCATGCTCGCCGCGATCAGCGGGCGGTCGCCCGCGCCCAGCCGCGGTGCGCGGCGCGGGTCCAGGGAGGCGCGGGCGAAGGCCCTGGCCATCCCGGCGACCGCCTCCACGGCGTTGGCCAGGACGGGCGCCGAGACGCTGTTGATCCCCGCGATGTCCACCACGCTGTACATCATCGTGATGTCCGCGGAGCCCACGTACGGCGTGACATCGCCGGACGCCATGGACGAGACCATCAGCTTCGGTACGCCCAGCGGCAGGGCGCGCATGGCCCGGGTGGCGATGGAGGTGCCGCCGCTGCCGCCGATCGCGAGGACCCCGTGCAGCCGGCCCTCGGCGTGCAGGCGTAAGAGGGTCGCTTCGGCGCCCCGGGCCATCGTGGTGACGGCCGCGCCCCGGTCGGCGGCCGCACGCAGATCGGACAGTTCCGCTCCGGCGGCCCGGGCGACCGTCTCCCGGGGCACGTCCGCGGGCACCCGGGGCTCGCCCATCACCCCCGTGTCGACCAGTACCACTTCGACGCCGGCCCGCAGCAGCCTCTCGCGCAGCCAGCCGTACTCCACACCCTTGGTGTCCAGGGTTCCCACCAGCACGACGTTCGTCATGTGTGCAATGTGCACGCAGCCGGACCCGCTGGCAACCCGACGCGTATCAGCCCTTTTGCATCTCCAACAGGCGCTCCAGGAAGGGCATCTGAGAGGGTATCAATTTCTCCCGCGCCGTCTCCGGATCGAACCACGCCACCCGGTCGAGCTCGGGGAACTCCCGTACGGTCCCCGAGTGCGGCGGCCATTCCATCGAGAAGGTCCCGGGCACCATCAGGGCCGGGTCGAGGTCCGCCTCCACCGCCCAGATGATCACCAGCTTTCCGCTGGTCAGCCGTACCTCGCCCAGGGGCACGTACGCACCCTCCGGCGGCGGCAGCCCGATCTCCTCGGTGAACTCCCGGCGGGCCGCGTCGCGCGGGGTCTCGTCGGACCCGTACTCGCCCTTCGGGATGGCCCAGCCCCCGGCGTCCCGGCCCGACCAGAGCGGGCCGCCCATGTGGCCGAGAAGCACCTCGATCCCCGGATCCGCATCCTCACCCGTTCGGCGGAACAGGAGCAGTCCGGCACTGCGCTTGTGTGTCATGCGCCCATGTATGCCCCGCACGGCGCCCGGTCATGGACCGGACCGCCGGAGCCCGGTGACGGGCGGTCAGTGGTCGTGCGGGCCCTGGCGGTGGACCGGGCCGTGCGCGTCCGCGCAGTGCGCGTCCCGCGTGCCCTGGCCGGCGCGGCCGACGGTGAGGAGCGCGTCCTGTACGTGGTCCACCTGGAGCGTGGTGTGGGTGATCCCGTACTCCTTGGCCAGCAGCCGCTCCAGGTCCCGGCGCACCGCGTGGCAGTCGCCCGCGGGTTCGACGAGCACGTGCGCGGACAGGGCCGCCTGACCCGAGGTGATGGTCCATATGTGCAGGTCGTGCACCTCGGTGACCGGCGGGTGCCCGACCAGCCGGTCGCCCACCGCGTCCGGGTCCACATGGGCCGGAGCGGCTTCGAGCAGGATCCGGCCGGACTCGCGGATCAGCCCGTAGCCCGCCTTGACCATCAGCACCACCACCACGAGCGTGGCGATCGCGTCGGCCTGGCGGAAGCCGGTGGTCAGCACGATCAGACCGGCGACGGCCGTCCCGATGAACGCGAACAGGTCGTTCAGGATGTGCTGGTAGGCACCCTCGACGGCGAGCGAGGACCGGTTGGCCCGCGAGATGCACCAGGCCGCGGCGATGTTCACGAGGATGCCCGCGAGCGCCGTCACCAGCACCAGCCCGCCCTCCACCGGCGGCGGGTCCATCAGCCTGCGCACCGCCTCGTACGCCAGCCAGACCGCCAGCAGCAGCAGGGTCAGCCCGTTGGCCTGGGCGGAGAGTATCTCCGCCCGCTTGAGGCCGTACGTGAAACCGCCGCGCGCCGGCCGGGCCGCCAGCCGCATCGCGATCAGCGCGAGGACGATCGAGACGGCGTCGGTCAGCATGTGGGCCGCGTCGGAGATCAGGGCCAGCGAGTGGGCCATCACGCCGATGACCACCTCGACGGCCATGAACGTGCCGATCAGGCCCAGCGCGATGGCCAGCCACCGGCGGTCGGCGTCGGCCGAGACGCCGTGGCTGTGCCCGGCGTGGCCGTGGCCGTGACCCTTGTCGTGCGCGTGGTCGTGGTCGTGGTCCTGCGCCTGGCCGAGCGCGTGCGCGTGGTCGTGCCCACTCATGGCGTCCCCCGTTTGTTCGGTTCCGTCGCGTGAAGTGAAGCGCACCCCGGCGAGATGGGCAAAGGCTGCAACGGGGACCGTTGTCATTACCCATAAGAGGGCTCTGACCTGCGGTGATGCCCGACCGGTGCCGCGTCGTCCGGATCGTGGGAAGATCTGTTCATGGTCCAGCGCCCCGGTGTGCCGACCGCGCCCGAGCTCGTTCTGGAGACCGACCGGGGCTCCACGCGGATGAGCCCGGGCCGGAGCTACCACGTCGGCCGCGACCCGCTCAGCGAGATCTGCCTCGAAGACGCCCGCGTCTCCTGGCACCACGCCGTACTGCGCCCCGACGGAGACCACTGGACGGTCGAGGACGAGGGCAGCACCAACGGCACCTGGGCCGACGGCCACCGCATCCACGAATGGATCGTCGGCCCCGGCAGCGAACTGCGCTTCGGCAGCGCCGACGACGGCCCGCGCGTCGTCCTGGCCGACGCGCCACCGGCCAGACCGGCCGCCGCCCGCCCCTCCCAGGTCACGAACCCGGGCATGACCGGCACCTTCAAACAGCCGACCACGGTCCGTCCGCTGCCCTCCCGCGCCGCCGTCCGGATCGGCCGCGGCCCCGACAACGACCTGGTCATCGAGGACCTCATCGTCTCCCGCCGGCACGCCGAACTCCGCGCCCTGGCCGACGGGAGCTACGAGATCGCCGACCTCGGCAGCCACAACGGCACCTACCTCAACGGAGCCCGCGTCGCCAGGACCGCCCGCCTCACCGAGGGGGACATCGTCGGCATCGGCCGCTCCGCCTTCTGCCTCGTCGGCGACCAGCTCCAGGAGTACGTGGACACGGGCGAGGTCTCCCTCGACGTCCAGGACCTCACCGTCGCCGTCGACCGGGGCCGCAAGACCCTGATGGACGGCGTCTCCTTCCCGGTGGGTGCCAAATGCCTGCTCGCCGTCGTCGGCCCCAGCGGAGCCGGCAAGTCCACGCTGCTCGGCGCGCTCACCGGGCTGCGCCCCGCCGACCGCGGCACCGTCCTCTACGACGGCCGCGACCTGTACCGCGACTACGCCGAACTGCGCAGCCGCATCGGCCTCGTGCCCCAGGACGACATCCTGCACGCCCAGCTCACCGTCCGCCGCGCCCTCGCCTACGCCGCCGAACTGCGCTTCCCGCAGGACACCGCCAAGGCCGAACGCGAGGCCCGGGTCGACGAGGTCATCCGCGAACTCGGCCTCGTCCAGCGGGTCGACCAGCCCATCCACAGCCTCTCCGGCGGCCAGCGCAAGCGGGTCTCCGTCGCCCTCGAACTGCTCACCAAGCCCTCCCTGCTCTTCCTCGACGAGCCCACCTCCGGCCTCGACCCAGGCATGGACCGCTCGGTCATGCACATGCTGCGCGGCCTCGCCGACGACGGCCGCACCGTCATCGTCGTCACCCACAGCGTGCTCAGCCTCGACGTCTGCGACCGGCTGCTGTTCCTCGCCCCCGGCGGGCGCGTGGCCTACTTCGGCCCGCCCCGGGAGGCCCTGGACTTCTTCGGCTTCGAGCACTGGCCGGAGGCCTTCGAGGCGTTCGAGACCCAGCAGGACCGCGACTGGGCCGGGGCCTACCGCGCCTCGCCGGTCCACCGCCGCTACGTCGACGCCGCCCTCAGACCCGGATCCCCCGACGCGGCCGCGGCCCCCGCCCGGCCCGCGCCACTGCCACCGCCCAAGGCGCAGAGCTGGGGCTCCCAGCTGTCCACCATGATCCGCCGGTACGCCGCCGTGCTCGGCGCCGACCGCACCTTCCTCGTGATCATGGTCGCGCTGCCGTTCATGATGGGCGCCATGGCCCGCGCACTCGCCGGGAGCACCCTCACCGCCGAGACCGCGCTGAACGCCCTGCTCATCCTGACCATCGGCGGAGTGCTCACCGGCGCCGCCAACGCCGTCCGCGAACTCGTCAAGGAACGCGTGATCTACCAGCGCGAACGCGCCGTCGGGCTGTCCCGCTCGGCCTACCTGATGTCCAAGGTGGTGGTACTCGGCGCGATCACCGTCGCCCAGGCCGTCGTGCTAACCCTCGTGGCCCTCGCCGGGGTGAAACTCAACGCCCCGGGCGGCAAGGGCGTCGTCATGCCACCGCTGATCGAGATCACCCTCGCCGTGGCCCTGCTGTCCTTCACCGCGATGATGCTCGGCCTGCTGATCTCCGCGCTGGTCCGCAAGGAGGAGGTCACCATGCCCCTGCTGGTCCTCCTCGCCATCGTCCAGGTCGTCTTCTGCGGCACCCTGCTCAAGCTCTACGACGTCGCCGTCCTCGAACAGGTGGCGTGGCTCGCGCCGGCCCGCTGGGCGATGGGCGCGATGGGCGGCACCATCGGGCTCGGCGCGATCGTCCCCGGCCGGCTCACCCAGGACCCGATCTTCAGACACGACGCGGGCGTCTGGCTGATCAGCATCAGCATGCTGCCCGTCCTGTCCGTGCTCTTCGGCCTGCTGGTGTCCCGGCTGCTGCGCAGGCACGAGCCCGCCGTCATGCGGAAGCAGCCCAGGAAATGAGCTTCTCCGAGGGGGTCGAGGACTTCCGACCCACCCACGTCGTCCCGCAGGAGGGCCTGCCCGCGTGGGAGACCCCGGACGTGTCCTACCCGACCGTGCCGCTCGACGCGTTCCTCCCCGTACAGCTGCTGTCCCGGCGCGGCGACTGGGGGGAGGTGCTGTGCGCCAACGGCTGGTCCGCCTGGGTGGACGGCCGCCTGCTGGTCTCCGTACCGCAGCCGCCGCCGACCGCCACAGGACGGACCCCGGGGCGCGCCGAGGACCCCGGACCGCAGCTCGAACGGGCCTCCGCGTCCCTGGAGCGCTACCGGCGGGCCGTCGCCGAGCTCGCCGCCGGGCGCACGGACGGCGAGGCCTTCCGGCGGTCCGTACGGGGCCTGCGCGCCGGGATCGTCATCGACGGGGAGTCGGTGTGGCTGTACGACGTCGCCGCGGGCCGGTGGATGTACGGCGACGGGACCCGCATGACGACCTACGCGGCCGTCGCCGGACCGGGAGCCCCACCCGTACCGGGTGCCCCGCCCGCACCCGCGTCCCCGCCCGGGCCGGTACCGTCCGCGCCGCCCGACCCGCTCGCGGTCCAGCTCGACGTGGAGCCCGAGCCGCAGCCCGAGCTGGGGCACGCCCCGACCCGCATCGTCGACAAGCCCGGGCCCGGCGGCGCGTGATGGCGACGCCCGATCCGGTCGGCGGGCGCCCCTCCGACCTGCGCGGCAAACGCATCGCCGGATACCAGGTGGAGAGCGAGATCGGGCGCGGCGGGATGGCCGTCGTCTACCGGGCGCGCGACCTGAAGCTGGACCGTACGGTGGCGCTGAAGCTGCTCGCCCCCGAACTGGCCCGCAACGACACCTTCAGACAGCGGTTCGCGCACGAGTCGCGGGTCGCCGCCGCCATCGACCACCCGCACATCGTGCCCGTTTTCGAGGCGGGCGAGACGGACGGACTGCTGTACATCGCGATGCGCTACGTCGCCGGTCAGGACCTGCGAGCCATGCTGAACCGGTCCGGGCCGCTCCCGGTGGACACGGCCGTCCGGATCGCGGGTCAGGTCGCCTCGGCGCTGGACGCGGCGCACGACCACGACCTCGTGCACCGCGACGTCAAACCGGGCAACATCCTGGTCGCGCGGGGCACGGACAGCGACCACCCCGAGCACGTGTACCTCACGGACTTCGGACTGACGAAGAAGTCGCTGTCACTGACCGGCTTCACCAGCGTGGGGCAGTTCGTCGGGACGCTGGACTACGTGGCGCCGGAGCAGATCTCCGGCAAACCCGTCGACGGCCGGTGCGATGTGTACGGCCTGGGGTGCGTCGTCTACGAGACCCTGGCCGGGGGCCCGCCGTTCGAGCGGGACGACGACATGGCCCTGCTGTGGGCCCACCAGTACGACGAGGCGCCGCCGCTGAGCTCGCGGCGGCCCGGGCTGCCCGAGGCGCTGGACGAGGTCCTGGCGAAGGCGTTGGCCAAGTCCCCGGAGGACCGCTGGAGCACCTGCCTCGAATTCGCCGGGGCCCTGCGCCGGGCCGGCGCGTCCGCCGCCCAGCCCCGGCCCCGCCCGGAACCCCCGCGGAACCTCGAACCCCCGCCCCCTCCGGCGTGGGCGCTGCCGGTGTTCGGCGGCCGGGACGACTGAGCGCCCGCCGCTGGGAGCTGGTGCGACGGTCCAGGTGAGAGGGGGTGCGACGGCTCAGGCGCGGGGGACCGCGGTGGGCTCCTCGACGCGCCCGGGGTGGCGGAGGGGGCGGGCCAGCAGCCCGCCCAGGAAGCCCGCCACCGCGCCCCAGAGCAGGGCGAGGCCGACGGTGCGCCACAGGACCGGGACGAGCTCCACCGCGCCGCCGAGGCCGTCCTCCTCGCCGATGCCCAGCAGGGACAGGCCGAACTGGGCCTGGACCCGCGCCAGCAGACAGACCGTCAGGGTGGCCAGGGCCAGCGCCACGCCCAGGTGGAGCGCGTGCTGCCAGGGCCGGACGTGCGCGGGCGACCGTACGGCCGCCAGCACGCCCGTGCCGAGCAGCATCACGGCGGCCACCGCCACCAGCCACCACGCCCGGGAGTCCCGCTCCGCGAGCGAGGCCACGTCGACGGTGGACAGGTCGGAGCCGCGCAGGACCTGGTCCAGCAACTGGGGCATGGGCAGCCCGAACGGGCCCTCGACCCTGCCCTCCCAGGCGCCGCCGAAGCCCAGGGTGAGCGCGAGCCAGGCCAGGTTGGGCAGGCCCAGCAGGATCACGGCCAGGGTCCGGGCGCCATGGCCCTGGGTGGCGGCCACGACCACGCCGACCCCGATGCCGAGGACGACGTACGCGAGCAGCAGTACGACGGTGGCGAAGGCGGCCGGGCGCACCGCCGCGTGGAAGCGGACCAGCCGGGCCGGGAGCGGTGCGCGGCGCGACACCAGCAGGGCCACCAGCAACAGGCCCAGGATCCACAGCAGTCCGAACAGGAGCGTGGCGGGCAGGTCGGCCCGGAAGCCCACGGTCGGGGCGGAGTCCAGGAGTTCGCCGATCACTCCGATGGGGGAGTCGCCGGTGGAGATTCCGAAGGTGTGCCGGGAGAGGAAGGCCGCGCCGGTCAGCGCCAAGAGCCACAGCACCATCAACGGGACGGCCCGGCCGAGGAGTTCGCGGGGCCGGGCGACCGCCCGGTTGTGCAGCGGACGCAGGAAGAGGCAGCCGGCGGTGAGGGCGCCGGCCAGGCTCACGGAGAGCGGGAGCACGGACAGGCTCGCGTCCGCCCCGGCCAGGAAGCCGGCACCGCCCGACACCTCGACCGCACCGCCGGCCGCCATCACGACGACCGCGGCCGTCACGCGGGGGAACGCGCCGCCGGGCAGATCGCCCGCACCCGCGCACGCGAGACCGGCCGCGGCGACCGCGGCCATCACCACGAAGGCCGCGACGACGGCGAAGAGGGCGTCACGCCATGCCCTCGCGGAGCCCCCGGACGACGGTGATCTCGGTGTCTGGCTCACCCTGCAACGGTGGCACTCTCGGCTTGCGGGCACCACCCGGACGGCGCACACAATGGTCCGCAGGGAACTCACTCCTCCTGTGAAGGAGAGCCCGTGACCACGCAACCCTCCGGCCGACCGCCCTCGTCAGAGCGCCCCACCGGCCCGCCGTCAGGCCCGCTCTCGGGCGGGCAGCAGGGCTCTGCCCCGCCGCCCCCACCCTCGGCGCCCCCCGGTGGCCCCGGTGGCCCCGGTGGCCCCGGTGGGCCCGGCAGTACGGGCGGATCCGGTGGCGCCGGTGGTGCCGGCGGCCCGGCCAAAGGCCCGTGGTGGCGGTCCGTACCCCGGCTCGCCACCGCGCTCGTCGCGGTGGCCGCGGCCGTGGCCCTGGCCGTGGTGCTGACCAGGCCCACCGGCACGGCCGAGGGCGGCGAGGTGTTCCTCCAGCCGGTCGCCGCCTCGGGCCCGGACCCGTTCACCGAGTCCACCGCCGTGAGCGAGGCCCCACCGCCGCCTGAGCCCCCACCGCCGACCGGGACCGGGAAACCGCCCGAGACCGGCAAGCCGACCGGGACCGGAAAGCCGACCGGTACGGAGAAGCCGCCCGAGACGCGGACGCCGCCCACCGCCACGCGTCCGGGCACCACGGCCCCCACGGGCACCCGGACGGTCAACGGGTCCTCGCCGGGCGTGTACGGCGGCACCAGGAACGTCGCGAGCTGTGACGTCGAGAAGCAGATCAGGCTGCTGACCGTGCAGCCGGCCAAGAACAGCGCGTTCGCCTCGGTCTTCGGCATCCAGCCGGGGGCCGTCCCCGGCTTCCTCCGCTCGCTGACCCCGATGCAGCTGCGGCTGGACACCCGGGTCACGAACCACGGCTTCCGGGACGGCAAGGTCACCTCCTACCAGGCGGTGCTCCAGGCCGGAACGGCCGTGCTCGTGGACGACCGCGGGGTGCCCCGGGTGCGGTGCGCGTGCGGCAACCCGCTCAGCCCGCCGGTGGCGCTCAAGGCCAATCCGAAGCGGTTCGGGCAGGCGTGGAACTCGTACCAGCCCGCGCGGGTCGTCGTCATCGCACCGGCGGTGACGATCGTGAACAACTTCGTGATCTACGACCAGCGCAACGGGCACTGGTACGAGCGGGAGCGGGGCGACCGCCCCAGCAAGCCCGACCGGCGCGTACCGCCGCCCGTGTTCCCGACTCCGCCGATCACCACGGTCACGCCGCCGTTCCCCACGCCGACGAGGCCCACCGGGTCGCCGTTGACCCCGACCCCGACGCGGACCCCGACCGGGTCGCCGCTGTCGCCGACACCGACGGGCACGCCGACGGAGACGCCGACCAGGACTCCGTCCGAGACGCCGTCGGAGACTCCGTCCGAGACGCCCTCCGAAACGCCTTCCGAGACCCCGTCGGAGACGCCTTCCGAAACGCCTTCCGAGACCCCGTCCGAGAGCCCGTTGAGGACGCCGTCGGAGACTCCGTCCGAGACGCCGTCGGAGACCCCGCCCGAGTCGCCGTCGCCCGTCGAGTCACCCGTGGAGTCCCCGTCTCCGGCGTCCGAGCCCCCGACCTCGGCGCCGCCGAGCGAGCCGCGTTCGCTGGAGCCCCCGTCGCCCCCGTCGCCCCCGTCACCTCCGCCGCCCTCGCCCGAGGTGCCGGCACCGGTTCCGACCCCGGCGCCCCCGCTTCCGCCGCCGCCGGTCGTCCCGACCCCGCAGGAGCCCGCTCCTGAGCCGCCGGCGCCCGAGCCGCCCGCTCCTGAGCCGCCCGCTCCCGAGGAGCCCGAACCGGAACAGCCCGAACCGGAGGAGCCCAACCAGCAGGAACCCAACCAGCAGGAACCCAACCAGCAAGAACCCAACCAGCAGCAGGAGTAGCAGCAGCCCGTAGGGGCCGCCCCCCTGGAGGGGAGGCGGCCCCGACCAGCGCCCGCCCGCGAGCCCGTCGCCGGCCCCGCCCCCCCCGAACCCCCGCGCCCCCACCACCCCC
>NZ_JBHXNP010000071.1:0-49102 GCF_042719495.1 Streptomyces sp. NPDC058525 | reverse complement strand
CCGCCCGCGTTACGGTTATTGCCGCGGCTTGGCGCGGGCGGGCCCCCCCCCCCCCGCGTGGGGGGGGGGGCGCGCCGGCCGACGGCAGACCCCAGCACAGCAGAGGACAGACTGCACGAAGGGGAAGCCATGACAGCGACGACCGACGGCAGCGCCGAGGGCGCTGGCGCTGGCAGCGAAACCGCCCCCGGGGCCGCGCCCGGCCCGCGCGCGGGCGCCGCCGCCGGCCCGGGCACCGACCCGGGCCCCCCGGACGGCCCCGGACCGGACGGCCCGGCGGGCGGGTACGGACTGGCCGCCGCCCCCGGTGCGGCGGGCGCCGGGCCGGCCGCCCGCCCGGCAGCCGGCCCACGGGCCGAGTACGGCCCGCCGGGCCGCACCCCCGGCGCCGGCGGGGCCCGTCCGGCCCGCCCGGCGGCCGAGCCGGGGCCGACCGTCGGGGCGGGATCCGCGGACCGCACGGGCCCGGCCGGATCCGCTGCCGGGTCCGGGGCGGCCGCGGCGGGCACAGGTCGGGGCGGGGGCGGTCCCACCACGGCGGACCTGCCGGCACCGCCCGACGGCACACGGCGGCAGGAGGCGTACGAGGCCGCCGCGCGGGCGACCCGGCACCTGCTGGCGCGGCAGGACGCCGCGGGATGGTGGAAGGGCGACCTCGAGACCAACGTGACCATGGACGCCGAGGACCTGCTGCTGAGGCAGTTCCTCGGGATCCGCGACGAGGCCACCACCCGGGCCGCCGCCCTGTTCATCCGCGGCGAGCAGCGGGACGACGGAACCTGGGCCACCTTCCACGGCGGACCGCCCGAACTCTCCGCCACCATCGAGGCCTACGTGGCCCTGCGCCTGGCCGGCGACGCCCCGGACGCCCCGCACATGGCCCGCGCGTCGGCCTGGATCCGGGCCCACGGCGGGATCGCCTCGGCCCGCGTCTTCACCCGCATCTGGCTGGCCCTGTTCGGCTGGTGGAGCTGGGACCACCTGCCCGAACTCCCGCCCGAGCTGGTGTTCCTGCCGCCCTGGGTGCCGCTGAACATCTACGACTTCGGCTGCTGGGCCCGCCAGACCATCGTCCCGCTCACGATCGTCTCCGCGCTGCGCCCCGTCCGCCCGGCCCCCTTCGCCCTCGACGAGCTGCACACCGACGCCCGGGTGCCGAACCCCGCCAGGCGGCTCGCCCCGCTGGCCAGCTGGGACGGCGCCTTCCAGCGGATGGACCGGGCCCTGCACGTCTACCGGCGGTTCGCCCCGCGCCGGCTGCGCAAGGCGGCCATGTCCGCCGCCGCCCGCTGGATCGTCGAACGCCAGGAGAACGACGGCTGCTGGGGCGGCATCCAGCCGCCCGCCGTGTACTCGGTCATCGCCCTGCACCTGCTCGGCTACGACCTCGGCCACCCGGTCATGCGCGCCGGACTGGAATCCCTCGACCGGTTCGCGGTGTGGCGCGAGGACGGGGCCCGGATGATCGAGGCCTGCCAGTCCCCGGTCTGGGACACCTGCCTCGCCGCGATCGCGCTGGCCGACGCCGGTCTGCGCCCCGACCACCCGGCCCTGGTCAAGGCCGCCGACTGGATGCTCGGCGAGGAGATCGCGCGCACCGGGGACTGGGCGGTGCGACGGCCCGGGCTCGCCCCCGGCGGCTGGGCCTTCGAGTTCCACAACGACACCTACCCCGACATCGACGACACCGCCGAGGTCGTCCTCGCGCTGCGCCGCGTCAAGCACCCCGACCCGGCCCGGGTCGAGGCGGCCATCGCCCGCGGGGTGTCCTGGAACCTGGGCATGCAGTCGAAGAACGGCGCGTGGGGCGCCTTCGACGCCGACAACACCAGCCCCTTCCCGAACCGGCTGCCCTTCTGCGACTTCGGCGAGGTCATCGACCCGCCCTCGGCCGACGTCACCGCCCACGTGGTGGAGATGCTCGCCTTCGAGGGCAAGGCCGGGGACGCGCGGACCCGGCGCGGCGTCGCCTGGCTGCTCGCCGAACAGGAGCCGGACGGGGGCTGGTTCGGCCGCTGGGGCACCAACTACGTCTACGGCACCGGGTCGGTGGTCCCGGCCCTCACCGCGGCCGGCATCGCCCCGGGGCATCCTGCGATCCGGCGGGCCGTGCGCTGGCTGGAGTCCGTACAGAACGAGGACGGCGGGTGGGGCGAGGACCAGCGGTCCTACAAGGACCGGTCGTGGGCCGGCAAGGGTGCCTCCACCCCCTCGCAGACGGCGTGGGCGCTGATGGCGCTGCTGTCGGCGGGCGAACGGGACGGCAAGGCGGTCGAGCGGGGCGTCGCCCACCTGGTGGCGGCCCAGCGGGAGGACGGCTCCTGGGACGAGCCGCACTTCACGGGCACCGGCTTCCCCTGGGACTTCTCCATCAACTACCACCTGTACCGGCAGGTGTTCCCGCTCACCGCGCTCGGCCGCTACCTGCACGGGGAACCGTTCGCGGCCGCCGGGGGATCCTGATGTCCGCGGCCCGGGGAGACGGAGCCGCGGACCCCGGCCCGCTGCTGGTGGCCTGCGCCCTGCGCATCGAGCAGGCGGCGCTGCGCAGCGCGGGCCGCGGCGACCACACCCTGCTGCGCACCGGCATGGGCCCGCGCGCGGCCGGGCGGTCCGTCGGCCGGGCGCTGGAGCGGCCCGGGCTGGAGCGGGCCGCCGTCCTCGCGACCGGGTTCTGCGCCGGGCTGGTGCCCGGCATGCACCCCGGCGACCTGGTCGTCGCCGACGAGACCCGGGACCCGCAGGGGGCGGTCGCCTGTACCGGGACCACCCTGCTCGCCGAGGCACTGGCCCGGGCCGCCCCCGGCCGGACCGTGCACACCGGCGCACTGACCGGATCCGACCACGTCGTCCGCGGCCAGGAGCGCGCGCAGCTGCGCGCCACCGGCGCCATCGCGGTCGACATGGAGTCCGCGGCCACCCTGTGGGCTGCCACCCGGGGCGGCCGCCCCCCGTCGGAGGGAGGACGCCCGGTTGCGGCCGTCCGGGTGATCGTGGACGCTCCGGAGCATGAGCTCGTCCGCATCGGCACGGTCCGCGGTGGAATATCGGCCTTCCGCGTACTGCGTGCCGTACTGCCCGCGTTTTATGACTGGCACCGTTCTTTGCTGCTCCCCAGGAGGTGAGCCAGATGGCCATGCCGCTGCGCCAGACCATCAGGGTCGGGACGTATCTGCTCGAACAGAAGCTCCGCAAGCGTGAGAAGTTCCCGCTGATCGTCGAGCTGGAACCGCTCTACGCGTGCAACCTGGCCTGTGAGGGGTGCGGGAAGATCCAGCACCCGGCCGGGGTGCTGAAGCAGCGCATGCCGGTCGCCCAGGCGGTCGGCGCCGTGCTGGAGTCGGGTGCGCCCATGGTGTCCATCGCGGGCGGCGAGCCCTTGATGCACCCGCAGATCCACGAGATCGTCCGCCAGTTGGTAGCGAAGCGGAAGTACGTATTCCTCTGCACCAACGCGATGCTCCTGCGCAAGAAGATCGAGAAGTTCACCCCGTCCCCGTATTTCGCCTTCGCCGTGCACATCGACGGGCTGCGCGAACGGCACGACGAGTCGGTGGCCAAGGAAGGCGTCTTCGACGAGGCGGTCGCGGCCATCAAGGAGGCGAAGAGGCGCGGTTTCCGGGTCACCACCAACTCCACCTTCTTCAACACGGACACCCCGCAGACGATCATCGAGGTGCTCAACTACCTCAATGACGACCTCCAGGTCGACGAGATGATGATCTCGCCCGCCTACGCCTACGAAAAGGCTCCCGACCAGGAGCACTTCCTGGGCGTCGAACAGACCCGCGAACTCTTCAGGAAGGCCTTCGCGGGCGGCAACCGCAGGCGGTGGCGGCTCAACCACTCGCCGCTCTTCCTGGACTTCCTGGAAGGAAAGGCCGATTTCCCCTGCACGGCCTGGGCCATTCCGAATTACTCCCTCTTCGGCTGGCAGCGCCCCTGCTACCTGATGAGCGACGGATACGTGCCGACGTACCGGGAGCTGATCAACGACACCGACTGGAGCAAGTACGGCCGCGGAAAGGACCCGCGCTGCGCGAACTGCATGGCGCACTGCGGGTACGAGCCCACCGCCGTCCTCGCCACCATGGGCTCCCTCAAGGAGTCCCTGCGCGCGGCGCGGGAGACGATCGGCGGAAACCGGGACGCGTCGGCATGACGCCGCCACCGGGAGGGGAGGCGGCGGGCGGCCGGGCCAAGGGCTTCGACCTCGGCGCCCTGCTGGCCGAGCGCGGCGGCGAGCGGTACGAGCTGCACGCCCGGCACCTCAACCACCAACTGCCGCGGATGCTGCACACCATCGGTTTCGACAAGGTCTACGAGCGGGCCGAGGGCGCCCACTTCTGGGACGCCGAGGGCAACGACTACCTCGACATGCTGGCCGGGTTCGGGGTGATGGGCCTGGGCCGGCACCACCCGGTGGTCCGCCGGGCCCTGCACGACGTCCTGGACGCCGGGCTCGCCGACCTCACCCGCTTCGACTGCCAGCCGCTGCCCGGGCTGCTGGCCGAGAAGCTGCTCTCGTACAGCCCCCACCTGGACCGGGTCTTCTTCGGCAACAGCGGCACCGAGGCGGTGGAGACGGCCCTGAAGTTCGCCCGGTACGCCACCGGCCGGCCCAGGGTCCTCTACTGCGACCACGCCTTCCACGGGCTCACCACGGGCTCGCTCTCGGTGAACGGCGAGGGCGGCTTCCGGGACGGCTTCGCACCCCTGCTGCCCGATACGAAGATCGCCCTCGGGGATCTGGGCGCCCTGGAGCGGGAACTGCGCAAGGGCGACGTGGCGGCCCTCGTCGTCGAGCCGATCCAGGGCAAGGGCGTTCTCGCCGCCCCGCCCGGGTTCCTGCCCGCCGCGCAGGAACTGCTGCACCGCCACAAGGCGCTGCTGATCGCGGACGAGGTGCAGACCGGCCTCGGACGGACCGGTGACTTCTACGCGTACCAGCACGAGCCGGGCGTGGAGCCCGACCTGGTGTGCGTGGCCAAGGCACTCTCGGGCGGCTACGTGCCGGTCGGCGCGACCCTGGGGAAGGACTGGATCTTCAAGAAGGTCTACTCGTCCATGGACCGGGTGCTCGTGCACTCCGCCAGCTTCGGCTCCAACGCCCAGGCGATGGCGGCCGGACTGGCGGTGCTGTCGGTCATGGAGGACGAGGAGATCGTCGCGCACGCCCGGGCCACGGGCGACCTGCTGCGCGGCCGGCTCGCGGCCCTGGTGGACGAGTACGAGCTGCTGCACGAGGTGCGGGGGCGCGGGCTGATGATCGGCATCGAGTTCGGCCGGCCGTCCTCGCTGGGGCTGCGCAGCCGGTGGGCCATGCTCCAGGCCGCCCGCAAGGGCCTCTTCGCGCAGATGGTCGTGGTGCCGCTGCTGCAGAAGCACCGGATCCTCACCCAGGTGTCCGGGGACCACCTGGAGGTGATCAAGCTGATCCCGCCGCTGATCGTGGACGAGCGGGACGTCGACCGGTTCGTCGGCGCCTTCCGCGAGGTCATGGACGAGGCGCACGGCGGGTCGGGGCTGATGTGGGAATTCGGCAGGACCCTGGTGAAGCAGGCCGTCGGCAACCGGTGACGGCCTGCTCCGGCAGGCGGTGGGGCGGGCGGGGCGTCAGACCAGCAGCCGGTCCCGGAGCCGGGCGAGGGTCTCGGGCGTGAGCCCGAGACCCTCCGCGAGGTAGCCCTCGCGTCCGCCCCACTGCTCGTCGATGGTGTCGAAGGCCGCCGTCAGGTACTCGGCCCGGGCGTCGAAGAGCGGGGCGAGGAGCTCCATCACCTCGGGGGAGCGGGCCTCCTGCGATTCGCTGCTGCGGCGCACCCGGTAGCGGCGGTGCGGGGCGTTCGACTCCAGGTAGTCCGCGACGATCGCCTCCCGCTCGACGCCGAGCGCGAGCAGGACGACGGCGACCGACAGGCCCGCCCGGTCCTTGCCGGCCGCGCAGTGCAGCAGGGCGGGGACGCTGTCCTCGGCGAGGGCGCGCACCACCCGGCTGTGCTCGGCCGTGCGGTGCCGGATGATCGTGCGGTACGACTGCGCCATCCGGGCCGCGGCCTTGCCGTCGCCCAGGACCGAGCGGAGCTGGTCGAGCGCGCCCTCGCGGACCATGGCCCAGAACTCGCGTCCGTCGGCCGGGTCCGAGAGCGGGATGTTGACGTTCCGCACCCCGGGGAGGACGACGTCCGGCCCCTCCAGGGCGTGGTCGGCGTCGTTGCGGAAGTCGAAGATGGTGTGGAGCCCGAGCGAGGCGAGGAACTCCGCATCGGTTTCGGTGGCATGTGCGAGATGTCCGCTTCGGAACAGTCGTCCCGGCCCGACCCGTCGTCCGTCAGAAGTTGACAATCCACCCACATCGCGGAAATTGCGCACTCCGGACAGTTCCGGCTCCTGTATCTGCTGGGTCAAAGGAACTCCTCCGCTTCGTCATGGGACATCTTGTCCGTATTGAGCTGGTTGGCTCCAACTTGCCATACCCGGCGGCGAGATCGGGCACGGCCCCGTGAGCCAGATCATACGGTGACCGTGAGTGCCTGATCGCTAAAGCCGAATGGCCCGGCCGGGACGGTTGTTGACGGTGCGGAATAGACGGAGGGTGACCGGAATTCCGTCGATCCCTCACCCCGGTGATTCCTTCGGGGAATTCATGGCTTGTTCCGCGCGGCCGGACTCGATTACCTTCGCGATCGATCCGGGTGGACCGCCTAATCCTGCCGCCTCCCGGAAACCGCACCCGACTATTCACGCGCGCGGCAGGAGCGGGGGAACCAGGTAAGCCGCCGTCCCGGATCTTTCTCCGGAACGGCTTGGGGTGAAGTCGTACATGTTCCGTTCACGTTCATGTACGTCCGGACATCTCCAGTCCGAACCCGACAGCTCACCTCGCAGGCGACGGAGAGGAATTCGCCATGCCTGCAAAGGGTAAGCACCGCCGTCCCAAGTCCCGTTCCCTTTCCCGCGGTCTCGCCGTCGCCGGCACGGGTGGTGCCGCTCTCGCGCTGCCCCTCATGGGTGCCGCCGGCGCCAACGCGGCCACGGTTCCGGCCGCCGCTCCGGCCACGGCCCCGGCCACGGCCCCCGCCGTCGCCCCGCAGCTCCCGGTCGCACTCCAGGCCGCGCCCGCCGCCGCCGAGGCCGCACCGACCGTCTACACGGTCGTGCCCGGCGACTACCTCTCCAAGATCGCCGCGGAGCGCCACCTCTCCGGCGGCTGGGAGAAGCTGTACGCCGACAACCGCGAGGCCGTCGGCTCCGACCCGTCCCTGATCCACCCGGGCCTGAAGCTGACCCTCGGCGCGAAGTCGGCGGCCCCGGCCGAAACGGCTCCGGCTCCGGCTCCCGCTCCCGCCGAGCGGTCCTCGACCGGCGCCCCGTCCGCCGACGAGGGCTCCTCCGACGGGCAGGCCGCCCCCGCCCCCGCCCCGCAGCCCAAGCAGAAGCCCCAGGGCGGCGGCTCCTCCACCGATGCGAAGACCCCCGGCGCCGCCGGATTCGTGGCCCCGGTCGGCGGTGGGATATCCACCCAGTACCGGGCCTCGGGTGCCATGTGGTCCTCCGGCTACCACACGGGCGTCGACTTCATCGCGAGCTCGGGCACCGACGTCAAGGCCGTCGGCGCGGGCACCGTGGTCTCGGCCGGCTGGGCCGGATCGTACGGCAACGAGGTCGTCATCAGGCACGCGGACGGCAAGTACTCCCAGTACGCCCACCTCTCCTCGCTCTCCGTCTCGGCCGGCCAGAGCGTCACGGCCGGGCAGCGCATCGGCCTCTCCGGCTCCACCGGCAACTCGACCGGCCCGCACCTCCACTTCGAGATCCGCACCGGCCCGTCCTACGGCTCGGACGTCAACCCGGTGAGCTACCTCCGCTCGAAGGGCGTCACCCTCTGACGGCAGCAGCCGCCGGAGCACGGACACGCGTCAGGCCGGGACCCGAGGGGGGTCCCGGCCTGATGTGTACTTATTCCTTATCCCACGCGTGGTATAGATCACGGTCCGTCAACCCCTGCTTACGTTGGCGTAGGTCGTGTGCGCGGGTGAAGGATGTCGTCCCGTGGCAGCGACGACGACGACACTCAAGACCATCGGCTCGTACGCGGCGATCGGGGACAGCTTCACCGAGGGCGTGGGGGACCCGGGACCCGGGGATTCTCATCTCGGCTGGGCGGACCGGCTCGCCGTGCTCCTGGCCGACCAGCGCGACGAACACGACTTCCGGTACGCGAACCTGGCCGTGCGCGGCCGGCTCCTCGACCAGATCGTGGCCGAGCAGGTACCGCGGGCCAAGGAGCTCGCGCCGGACCTCGTGACCTTCTGCGCGGGCGGCAACGACATCATCCGGCCCGGCACCGACCCCGACGACGTGGCGGAGCGGTTCGAGGCCGCCGTCGCCGACCTCACCGGGGCCGTCGGCCTGGTCATGATCACCACCGGCTTCGACACCCGGGGCGTGCCGGTCCTCAAGCACCTCCGGGGCAAGGTGGCGACGTACAGCGCGCACGTGCGCGCCATCGCCGACCGCTACGACTGCCCGGTGCTCGACCTCTGGTCGCTGAAGTCCGTACAGGACCGGCGCGCCTGGGACGCCGACCGGCTGCACCTGTCGCCCGAGGGGCACACGCGGGTGGCGCTGCGCGCCGCACAGGTGCTCGGGCTCGAGGTGCCCGCCGACCCGGACCAGCCCTGGCCGCCGCAGCGGCCGCGCGGCTCGGTGGACGTGACCCGGGACAACATCCAGTGGGCGCGCGAGCACCTCGTGCCCTGGATCGGGCGGCGGCTGCGCGGCGAGTCCTCCGGGGACCACGTCGAGGCGAAGCGCCCGGACCTGCTGCCCCTGTAGGGGAGGGGCAGCAGACGGGGGACGAGCGCCGTAAGCGGAATCCTTCGGTGTATGTGTGCGTTGGGATGGTCGTAGACCGACGACCGTCCCGACCCCATCCCCCCAGGAGGCGCCTTGACCGGCTCCCGTCCCCCGCGTCCCCTGCGTCCGCGGTTGCGTGCCCTGCGGCCCGAGGCCTTCGGCGCCGACCCGTCCGGCGCACGGCTTGAGCGGATCCACCGTTCGCCGAACTTCGCCGACGGCGTCTTCCAGAACCCGCTCGGTGCCCGGACCAGGCCCTCGGGGTCGATGGCGGAGTTCGCCAAGATCTACTTCCACCGGGAACAGCGGATCCGGCGCACCCCCGGCGCGCCCATCCCCGTGTACCCGACGACCCTCGCGGAGCTGGCCAAGCCGCCCGCGAGCGGACTGCGGATCACCTGGATGGGACACTCCAGCGTGCTCGCGGAGATCGACGGGCGACGCGTGCTGTTCGACCCGGTGTGGGGAGAGCGGTGCTCTCCCTTTCCCTTCGCCGGGCCCAAGCGGCTGCACCCCGTCCCCGTACCGCTGGCCTCGCTGGGCCCGGTCGACGTCGTGGTGATCTCGCACGACCACTACGACCACCTCGACCTGCCGACGATCAAGGAGCTGGCCGGCACGGACACGGTCTTCGCCGTGCCGCTCGGCGTCGGCGCGCACCTCGAGCGCTGGGGCGTGCCCGCCGACCGGCTGCGCGAGCTGGACTGGAACGAGAGCACCAAGGTCGCCGGGCTGTCGCTCACCGCGACCCCGGCCCGGCACTTCTGCGGACGCGGACTGCGCAACCAGCAGCACACCCTGTGGGCCTCCTGGGTGGTCGCGGGGGACGAGCACCGGATCTACCACAGCGGGGACACCGGCTACTTCCCCGGCTTCAAGGAGATCGGCGCCGAGCACGGGCCCTTCGACGCGACGATGATCCAGATCGGCGCCTACTCCGAGTACTGGCCCGACATCCACATGACGCCGGAGGAGGGCATGCGCGCCCACCTCGACCTCCAGGGCGGCGCCCCCCACGGCACGATGCTGCCGATCCACTGGGGCACCTTCAACCTGGCCCCCCACCCGTGGGACGAGCCCGGCGAGGGGACCCTCGCCGCGGCGGAGGGGGCCGGAGCCGCGATCGCCCTGCCGATCCCGGGGCAGCCCTTCGAGCCGGGCGCGGCGGACGCCCCCGCGAAGCCGTGGTGGCGGCCCTTCGTGGCCGGCGGCCACGCCGCACCCGAGGTCGCCGTCGCCGCGGTCACGGCGGGCCGGGTGACGGGCGTGATCCGCGAGGAGCCCGAGGCCGTCGGGTCCTGACGGGCGGCCGAGCTCGCGCCGCAGGCGGGGTCGGGGTCGGGGTCGGGCGGCTGCCGGCCGGGCAGCCGCGGGCCGGGCCGGGCGGCGCCGGAGCCCGCGCGGGATGCGGCACGGCCGGGCCGCTCTGTCGGCGCTGCCGCGGGTTGGGCCAGGCGGGCCGGAGCGGGCAGTGCGGCCGGCCGCTCTCTCTGCGCGGCCGCATGTCGGGCCCGGTCGGCCGGAGTGCGGCCGGAGCGCGGGCGGTCGTACGGCAGCGGCAGGGGCGGCGCCCCGGGACGGCGGGGGCGCGCGGCCGCCGCCGGTGCCCGCCGGAAGGCGACCCGGGGGATTCGGGCGGCTGTACGAGCGCTCCACCGGGAGCGGGAAGCACCCCGGCGAACTTCCCCAACTGGCCGTCCGGGGCGGGACGGTGCGGTCTAGCGTGGGTATCCGGTGATCAACACCGGGCCCCGGGAACGCTGGGGGCCGGGCCCCACGTACCGAGGACGCCGATGTCCGGACTCCGCGCCGCCCGCCACGCCCCGTCGAGACACGCCGTCACCGGTCCGGGCCGGCAGATACGCCCCCAGCTGGTCCGCGCCGCCGTCCTGCCCACGCTCGCCGCCGGGCTCAGCGGCGCCGCCGCGGTCATCTTCACCCTCCAGCTCGGCGGCGGAGCCGGAGACCGGGACGCCCGGCTCTGGCCGGTGCTCACCGGCTGCGCCCTGCTCGTGGCCGGAGCCCTCGCCGCGGCCCTGCTCGGCGCGCAGCGCGCCGCCAAGGCCGTACGGGACCGGTGCGAGTCGCTGCGCCGCTCCAGCGTGCGCGGCCGCCAGGAGCTGCGCGGCGCCGCCGACCGGCTGGAGCGCGGCGAGGCCCCCGGACGGCCGGTGCGCGGCGGCCCGACCGGGACCCCGGCCGGCGGCGATCCGGCGGGCGTGGACGAGTTCTGGCTGCTCGCCCAGGAGCTGCGCGGCGCCCGCGAACAGGCCCACGCGACCCTCGTACGGCTCGCCGGGCCGGCCACCCCGTCCGACAGCGAGCGGAAGGTCGAGGTCTTCGTCAACCTCGCCCGCCGCCTGCAGTCCCTCGTCCACCGCGAGATCTCGCTGCTGGACGAGCTGGAGGACACGGTCGAGGACCCGGACCTGCTCAAGGAGCTCTTCCACGTCGACCACCTCGCGACCCGGATCCGCCGCCACGCCGAGAACCTCGCCGTGCTGGGCGGGGCCGCCTCGCGGCGCCAGTGGACCCGGCCCATCGACCTCAGCGAGGTGCTGCGCTCCTCGGTCGCGGAGGTCGAGCAGTACACCCGGGTCAAGGTCGTGCCCCCGGCGGGCGGCAGCGTACGCGGGCACGCCGTCGCCGACGTGGTGCACCTGCTGGCCGAACTCGTCGAGAACGCCACCGTGTTCTCCGCCCCCGACACCGACGTCGTGCTGCGCGCCGAGCGGGTCACCGCCGGGATCGCGGTCGAGGTGGAGGACCGCGGGCTGGGCATGCCGGCGGAGGAACAGCACCGGATGAACGCGCTGCTCGGCGACCCCGACCAGATCAGCGTCCGGCACCTGCTCGCGGACGGGCGGATCGGGCTGTTCGTCGTCTCGGCGCTGGCCCGCCGGCACGGGATCGCCGTCGAGCTCAAGTCCAACATCTACGGCGGGGTGCTCGCCGTACTGGTACTGCCGCAGGAGCTGCTGGGCGCGGAGGCGCCGGGCGCCGCCGACGCGGGGGGCTCCCGCGCGACCTCCTGGGGGACGGGCCAGGCCGCGCCGCTCCCGCCCCCGCTGGAACCCGTACGAGTGGCCCGCCCGCGCACCGAACCGGCCGGGGCCGTGCCGGCGCCCCGGGCGGGGGCGGCCGAGGCTCCGGCGCCCGCCGGCGCCCGGTCCGGGGACCGGGACCTGCCCGTGCCCGCCCCGCCCGAGACGTGGGCCGGGCCCGCGCACCCCGGCGCACCGGGCACGGACCCGGCCGGGGCACCGGCCGACCCGGCCCTGCCCGAGACGTGGACCGAGCCCGTCCCCGTGACCGCGCCCCCGGCGGGAGCGCAGGCGGCCGGGACCGCGGCGGCGGACCGGCCGGCCCTGCCCCGGCGGCGGGCGCAGTCGCACCTCGCACCGCAGCTGCGGGAGGCGCCCGCTCCGCGGCGGGCCCCGGATCCCGAGCCGCCCGTGCACGACCCCGGCCTGATGGCCGCCTTCCAACGGGGCTTCGGCCTCGCGCAGTCGGACAACCAGGCATGACCCCGACCCCTCACCTCAGCAAGGAGCGCACCCCCATGGGCGGCGAAGTGGCGACGAAGACCGGCAGCCGGCTCTCGGATCTCGACTGGCTGCTCAGCGGCCTGGTGCAGCGCGTTCCGTACACGCGCAGCGCCGTGCTGCTCACCGCCGACGGCCTCGTGACCTGCGTGCACGGCCTGGACGCGGACAGCGCCGACCACATGGCGGCCCTCGCGTCCGGGCTGTACTCGCTGGGGCGCAGCGCCGGATCCCGCTTCGCGGACGGCGCGGAGGTCCGCCAGGTCGTCGTCGAACTCGACACCGCGCTCGTCTTCGTGTCGGCCGCCGGCTCCGGTACCTGTCTGGCCGTCCTCGCCGACCGCGAGGCCGACGCCGGGGTGCTCGGCTACGAGATGGCCATGCTGGTCAAGAGC
Organism: Streptomyces sp. NPDC058525; assembly: GCF_042719495.1. NCBI lineage: Bacteria > Bacillati > Actinomycetota > Actinomycetes > Kitasatosporales > Streptomycetaceae > Streptomyces > Streptomyces sp. NPDC058525. Next base: position 36,303 of record NZ_JBHXNP010000071.1, on the reverse strand, counting down.
GTACGGCCGTACCTGGCGGCCCCGCCGCGGCGGCCCGTCGCCGACGCGGAGCGATGAGGGGCCGCGCGGCGGGCGCGTACCCGAAGGGACGGGACACCCCCTGGCTCGACGACTCGGCGGGCCGGGTGATGCGCCCGTACACCGCCAGCGGCGGGCGGACCCGGCCGGGCGTCGCGCTCGACCTGCTCTCGCTGGTGACCGCGACCGGAGTGCGGCCGCGCGTACCGCTGGGGGCGGAGCACACGCTCGCCCTCCGGCTGTGCGCGGGCGCCGCGGCGGTCACGGTCGCCGAGGTCGCCGGGCAACTGCGGCTGCCCGCGGTGGTGGTGAAGGTGCTGCTGGCCGATCTGATGGACTACGGGGCCGTCATGGCGCAGGCGCCGCGGTTCCCGGGCGGCGGTTCCTTCGCCGCCGATGACCAGTCCCTGCTCCGGGCGGTGCTCGATGGCCTCCACAAACGCTTGTGACGTGCCCGCCCCCGGGACCGCGCCCGCGACGCTGAAGATCCTGGTCGCGGGCGGTTTCGGGGCGGGCAAGACCACCTTCGTGAGCGCCGTGAGCGAGATCGAGCCGCTGAGCACGGAGGAGCTGCTCAGCGGCATCGGCGAGACCGCGGACCCGCTGGACGGGGTCGAGGCCAAGACCACGACGACCGTCGCGCTGGACTTCGGCCGGATCACGCTCGACCAGCGGCACGTGCTCTACCTCTTCGGCACGCCCGGCCAGCACCGCTTCTGGTTCCTGTGGGAGGAGCTGTGCGCCGGAGCGCTCGGGGCGGTGGTGCTCGCCGACACCCGCCGCCTCGCCGACTGCTTCCCCGCCGTGGACTTCTTCGAGCGGCGCGGCATCGGCTTCATCGTCGCCGTCAACGAGTTCGACGGCGGTCACCGCTACCGGCCCGAGGAGGTCCGCGAAGCGGTGGGGCTGGGGCCCGAGGTGCCCGTCGTACGGTGCGACGCGCGCCTGACCAGCTCCGGGACGGGGGCGCTCGCCGCCCTCGTCCGCCATCTCCTGTGCACGGCCACGGGGGCCACAGCCAGCTCTTCGTCTTCGGAGTCGGGGGAACCGTCATGACGTACTACGAATCGACCGGACACCTGCTGCTCACACCCGTGGACCGCGAGGCGCCGGCGCGCGTCCTCCGGCTGCGGGAACTGGGCCTGGGGGAACGGGTGGACGCCGAACTGGACGCCTTCGCCCGGCGGGTCGCGGACGTGCTCGCGGCGCCGTACGCGGGGGTCAACTTCATCGGCGAGGAACGGCAGTTCTTCGCCGGACTGCACCACGCGGCCGGGGCGCCGGCGAGCGAGTACCCGGCGCGGGTGCTGGCCCGCGACCACGGCTACTGCCCGCACGTGGTGGTGCGGCGCCGGGCGCTGGTGCTGGAGGACGTACGGGACTTCGCGCGCTTCGCGGGCAACGCGGTGGTGGACGAGAGCGGGGTGCGCTCGTACGCGGGCGCGCCGCTGACGGACCGGCGCGGGTTCGTCCTGGGCACGGTGTGCGCGGTGGACGTGGTGCCGCGCCGGTGGGGCACGGAGGGCCTCGCCACGGTGAAGTCGCTGGCGGCGGAGCTGGTGGAGCTCCTGCACGCCCGGGAGGACCGGCGGTGGACGGCGTAGCCCGGCGGATGGCGGTGGCTGGGTCTACGGTCGTTGCATGGCCACCACCGCGCAGGACGTCCGCACGATCGCGCTGTCGCTCCCGGACAGCAGCGAGAAACAGGCCTGGGGCATGCCCACCTTCCGGGTGGGCGGGAAGATCTTCGCCGCGCTGGCCGATGACGACACCTCGATCGGGGTCAAGTGCCCCAAGGAGGAGCGGGCCGGGCTGATCGCGGCGGAGCCGGAGAAGTTCTTCGTACGCGAGGGCCACGACGACAACTACGCCTGGCTCCGGGTCCGGCTGGAGGCGGTGGAGGACGCGGCGGAACTGCGCGCGATCCTGACCGACTCCTGGCTCCAGGCGGCCCCGAAGCGGCTGGCCGCGGCCCATCCGGAGCTGGCGGCCGGATTGGGCGGCGGCACGGGCGGCGAGGACTGAGCGCGCGGCGGCACGGAGACCGTGCCGCCGCGGCGACGACGAGGACAGGATTCGAACCTGCGTCCACCCGGAATGTCGAGCCGGGCGCTCCTCCGCAGAGCTTCCTCGCCGGTCCGATCCTCGGGGGAGCGGGTCGGGCCGGTCAACTCCATTCTTCGGCGGCGGCCCGCTTGCCACGGCCCGAGAAGACCCCGGCCGAGCGCAGGGCGCTCGCCATGAGCGGGTCCCGCACGGCCACTCCGTGCACCAGCTCCGGCGTGGCCCCGAAGGCGACGGCCTGCGCGGCCGGGCGCGCCGCCGTCCAGCCGGTGGCCACCGGGTCCACCCGGTGCCGCGCGCACACCGCCTCCACCAGCGACCGCGGGCACTCCGCCTCGCCGCGCAGCACCTCCCAGGGCAGCGGCAGCTCGGACCACACGAAGGTGTCCGGGTGCAGCCCGCGGCCCCGGCGCAGGTGCCCGTAGGCGACGTCCGCCGCCATCAGCCGCGGCACCTTGCCGGGGCAGTACCGGTCGAGGATGCCGTCCTCGCCCAGCTCGGTGAGCAGGGCGAACCAGTGGTTGCGGGCGGTGGTCCAGGCCTGCGCGGCCTGGTTCCAGGTCGAGGAGTCGTTCCCGCGCCGCACGATCATCGTGCCGCGCTCCAGCGGGCAGCGGTTCCAGGCCTCCTCCAGCACCCCCGCCACCTCGCGCAGCACCCCGTTCCAGTGCACCAGCAGCCGGCCGAGGCTCCGGTCGTCGAGGTGGCCGAGCACCTCCGCGACCGGATGGACGTGCGCGATCGCGTACCAGCCGGTGGACCCGGGAGCCGCGCGCAACCGCTCGAACAGGGCCGCCGCCACCTCGTCGTACGGCCTGCGCTGCACGTCGAAGGTGAACCGGCTGCGCATCCGCGCCCGGGCGGTCATGTAGGCGACGAAGGCGGCCGTGCCGGGGTCGGCCGCGAACAGTTCGTACGGCATCCGGTGCGCCAGGGCGCCCTTTCCGGTGAGCACGACCTCGCGCCGGCGCTGCTCCGCCAGCAGCCGGGCCAGCTTGGCCTCCATCCGCACCAGCAGCCGGAACCGCTTGTTGTACCGGCGCTTGGACACCCCGCCCAGCCCCGCCTCGGCGCGCTCGGCCCGGTCCAGGCGGTCCATCCCGAAGTCGTTCTGCCCGTAGGCGCGGTGGATCTCTTCGCCTGCGAGCCGGATCACCGCCTCGATCCGGTCCGGATCGTCGCCCGCCTCGGCCGGCAGGTCGGGTACGGCGGGGAACAGCTCGGCGGCGCGGGCCAGTTGGCGCTGGGCTCCGCACGGCGCGGCGAACTCCTCGCGCATCGAGGTGTATCCGTGCCACAAGGTGCGCAGGGAGGTCTCGGTCGCCTTGGCGAGGGCGGTACGGGTGGCGGCGTCGAGATCGGCGCCCTGGGCTGCGAAGAGGTCCTGGACCAGGTGCGCGACGTCCTCGGGGCGTTTGCGCCAGCCGAGCGTGGCGTGCAGCTCGCGCAGGAGCTGTTCGACCCGGGGGTCTTGGGCGTGCGGCATGCGGGCGAGCCTGCCACCGGCGCGGCCCGCGTTCCACCGGATATCGCGCGGGCCCCGCCGCCCGGGCCCGCGCGTCCGGGCCCGCGCGTCCGGCCCGCGCGCCCGGGCCCGCGCGTCCGGTCCGGGCGTCCGGCCCGGGTGTGGCGGCCTAGCGCCGGGCGGCCGGGTGCAGGAAGGCGGTGACGCGTTCGCGCAGGGACCGCGGGTCCAGGCCGTGGGCGGCGGTGTGCTCGTCGATCGTGCCGTAGCGGCGCAGCTCCGCGCGGCCCACGCCCAGGCCCAGCACCCGGTGGGGCGTATCGGCCAGGGCGTCGTTCGCGGCGGCCGTGGAGGTGCCGGCGAGGTAGGGCTCGACGAGGACCACGTCGCCGGTACCGGCGCTCCGGGCGGCCTCGCGCAGCGCCTCGTCGTCGAAGGGGCGCACGGTGGAGGCGTACAGCACGGTCAGGCCGAGGCCCTCGGTCGCGGCGAGCACGTTGTCGAGCAGCGGCCCGACGGCGAGCACCACGCCGCCGGCGCCCTCCCGTACGGTCCGGAAGCGCAGGCCCTCCACCGGTCGCGGCGCCGCGTTCGACTGCTGCGAGAGCCGGACGTAGACCTTGTCGTCCCCGGCGGCATAGGCGTGCCGCAGCAGCGCCTCCGCCTCGTCGGGATGCCCGGGCACGTGGACGGTCCAGCCCTCCAGGGTGTCCATCAGCGCCACGTCGCCCGGCGCCATGTGCGTGAACCCGCCGGACGGCCAGTCGTAGCTGGCGCTCGCGCTGACCAGCACACCGCCCGTGCCCTGGTGTCCGAAGTCCAGCTTGACCTGCTCGAAGGGCCGCTCCACGAGGAAGCTGGCGAAGGTGTGCACGACCGGCCGCAGGCCGGTGAGGGCCAGGCCCCCGCCCACGCCGACCAGCAGCTGCTCCCGGATCCCGACGTTGATCACCCGGTCCGGGTGGCGCCGCTGGGCGGGGAGGAACCCGTCCATGGTGATCTCGGCGAGTACGAGGGCCAGCCGCGGATCCTCGTCGAGCAGTCGTGAGGTGACGGAGATGAATCGTTCCCGCATGGTGTCCATGTAAGTCTCGGCTCCCCTGCTTCTTCTACTGCTTCTTCTCGACCCGGGCGACCACGACGTGCGGCCGTCCGGGGTGCGGCGCGGTGAAGGCGGCGTGCAGCGCGGCGTGGTCCCGCCCGTCGACGGTGGCCGCGGACCAGCCGGCGGCCTCGAAACGGGCCGCGATCCCCCCGGGCCAGCCGTGCGTGGCGGAGTCGTTGTCGATCACCACCGTGTGCAGCCTCTCCAGCCCGGCGGAGCCCGCGTACGCGAGCGCCTCGTGGTTGCTGCCCTCGTCCAGCTCGGCGTCCCCGATCAGCACCCACACCGCCGGGTCGGCCAGCCCCTGGGCGCGCAGCCCGAGCGCGCTGCCGACGGCCAGCGGCAGCCCGTGCCCGAGCGACCCGCTGCCGATCTCCACGCCGGGTATCAGGGTGCGGTCCGGGTGGTGCCCGAGGGGCGAGTCGTACGACCCGAAGCCGGGCAGCCAGTCGACGGGGAAGAACCCCTTCGCGGCGAGTACGGCGTAGTACGCCATCGGCCCGTGCCCCTTGGACAGCAGGAACCGGTCCCGCCCGGCATCCCGGGCGGTTTCGGGCGTCACCCGCAGCACCCGGTCGTAGAGCACCCACAGCACGTCGAGCGTGGAGGTGGCGGCGGGCCCGTGCTTCTCGGCCCCGGTCATGAGGCCGATCAGCCGGCCCAGATCCTCGTAGCGGAAGTCCATGTCCGCGGTTGCCTGCGTCATGAGTGGATCATGCAACCTCAAGCCTGGTTGAGGTCAAGAAGGTCCCGGCCCGGATCGCTGACGGAAAAGGTGCGCGCGACCACCCCGCGAAGTGCGGTATTGTTCTCCTGCGCGTTCATTCAGGGGAAACCCCAGGTCAACGGGCATCGGGACGTGGCGCAGCTTGGTAGCGCACTTGACTGGGGGTCAAGGGGTCGCAGGTTCAAATCCTGTCGTCCCGACGGTGCTTTACGCACGTCGGAGGCCGTTCTCTCATGAGTGGGAGGACGGCCTTTTCGTGTGTCCGGCTGCTACCGGCCGCTCGGCGGGCTGTACGGCTGGAGGAGCTGGTCGACCGGTGCGTGGTCGTCGGTGAGCGGTCGGGCGGCGCCGATCCACGAGGTGAGGTCGCCGCCGGTGGCGATCTTCCAGCCGGTCTCCCGGGCGTCCAGGGCCGCCTGGGTCGCGCGCAGGTCCACGGGCCGGTCGGAGGCGAGGACCACCAGATTGCCGCCCGCGGGGGCGGAGGCCGGGTCCAGGCCGAGGTCGGCGGGTTTGCCGAGGACGGCGACGTGCTCGAACGCCTTGCCGATGGTGGCCACTTCGGCCCGTGCGAAGGCCATGGCGCCGTGGTCGATGAGGTTGGCGACGTACAGGCCGTCCTCGTCGAGCACCCGCCGTACTTCGGTCATCGCCTCCACCGTGGTGAGGTGCCACGGCACGCTGACGCCCCCGAAGGCGTCGCCGACGACGAGGTCGCGGCTGCCGGCGTCCAGCCGCCGCAGGCCGAGCCTGCCGTCCTCCACGCGTACGTCGATACCGCCGTCGGGGCTCAGGCCGAGGCGCTCGCGGTCGATGCGTACGACTCCGCCGTCGATCTCGGACACCAGGCTGCGCGTCCCGGGCCGCGTGGCCGCGAGGTAGCGGGGGAAGGTGAGCCCGCCGCCGCCCAGGTGGTGGGCGGCGAGCGGCTCGCCCTGGGGGAAGGCGGCGTCGACCGCCGACGCGATGGCGCGCACGTACTCGAACTTGAGCAGGGTCGGATCGTCGATGTCGACGTAGGAGTGCCGCACCCCGTCCAGGACGAGCGTGCGGCCGCTGCCCCGGTCGGGGTCCGCGACGACCCGCGCGCAGTGGTACCGGGTCTCCGCGTCGCAGCCGCCGGGCGCGACCGTGGTGGCCAGGCCGCCGGCCACGACCACGAGGATCAGGGCAGGGGTGCCCCGCCACCCGCGCGTGCGCCACTCGACCAGCGCGGAGCCGACCACCAGCAGCGTTCCGAGGCCGATCAGGATGCCGCTGACCGGCAACCGCGCGATGAGGACGAAGCCGGTGAGGACCGTGCCGACGATGGCGCCGACGGTGCCGACCCCCGACAGCCGGCCGACGACCGTTCCGGTCTCGGCGAGGCTGGTGAGACGCAGCTTCGTCACGATCGGCGTCACCGCGGAGAGCAGCGCGCCCGGCACGAGGACCGTCAGCGCCGCGGTCAGCAGGAGGACGGCCGGTGCCCACTCCGCCGTGGTGCGCAGCATGGCGGGGGTGAGCGCCACGGCCGCCCCCGACACCCCGAGCGCGGGCCCGATGAGCCGGCGCGGATCGACCTGGTCGGCGATGCGCCCGCCCAGCCAGGAGCCGAAGGCGATCGCGGTGAGGGCGATGCCGATCACCATGGTGCTGGTCTCGAGGGTGAGGCCGAGGTAGGGAGCGAGCAGCCGCAGGGCGACGATCTCCACCACCAGGACCGCGGCCGACGATCCGAATACGAGCACGGCGGCGGTACGGGGGCCCAGGCCCTGGTCCTGAGGCGTGCCCTCGGCGACGGGCGAGGAGGACGATCCGGTCACGGGCGACATCCTCGCACGCGTCGCACCGCCCGCAGCGCGAAAGCCCCCGTTCCGGTCCGAAGGGGCCAAGGCGCCGGCCCGGGGCCGGGGTTCCGGCCCCGGCGGGTGCTGTCGGACGCGGCGCCGGCCGCTTTCGGCGGGGTGTGTGGAGAGGGCGTGAACGTGTGGTGATCGGGTGTTGATCGGCCGTAGAGCCGCGCCGTGGACCATCGGCGCCAAGGGGAACACGGCTCGGCGGTCACCACCGGTCGCAGCCGCCCTCGGCGTCCCGTACGGCCGCCCGGGCCCCCCGGTCCCCGGTACTTGGCCAACCCACGGAAGGTGGACGAGGCATGCACGGTGTTCAGTTGCTGCGGTCGACGGCGGGCTTCGGAGAGCTGCTCAGGATCCGGCGCGAGCGGGTGGGGCTGACCCAGCAGGTGCTCGCCGATCACGCGACCCTCAGCGTCCGGGCGATCCGTGACATGGAGAGCGGACGGGTGCAGCGGCCTCGGCAGGAGACGGTCCGGCTGCTGGCCGACGCGCTGCGGCTGGAGGGCCGCAGCCGTGCGGACTTCGAGGCGGCCGCGCGCAGACAGGCCCTCGTCGAGGAGCCGGGCGACGAGCCGACGGCGCCGCCGGTCGCCCGGGGCGCCATCATCGGCCGGGAGCTGGAGGCCGAGGTGCTGACTGACGCCCTCGCCGTGCACGGGGACCGGCTGGTCACGGTGGCCGGGCTGGGCGGGGCCGGCAAGACCCGGCTGGTCCTGGAGGTCGCGCGCCGGCTCTACCTCGCGTCCGGATGGTCCGTGCGCTGGATCGACTGCGGCCGGCTGCCGGGCGCCCGGCTCGAACGCCGGGCGGACCTCGCCCGGACGATCGGGGAACGGCCCACGCTGCTGGTCCTGGACGGCGCCGACGCCGGCGTGGACACGGCCCTGCTGGACGAGCTGTTCCAGCGCTGCCCCGGCCTGCGCGTACTGATCACCGCCCGGGTCCCGCAGCCGCTGTCCGGCGGGCAGGTGATCCCGCTGGCCCCGCTGCCCACCCCGGGGCCGGAGCTCGACCACGACCCGGTGGCGCTCGCCGAGGTGGGAGCCGTACGGCTGCTGCTCTCGCACCTGCGCCGGCTGCGCCCCGGCTACCGCCTGGAGCCCGAGGAGGCGCCCTCCGTCGCCGCGCTCTGCCGCCAACTGGACGGCCTGCCCGGGGCGCTGGAGCTCGTGGCCGGCTGGTCCACGGTGCTGTCCCCGCGCCAGCTGGTGGCGCGGCTGGCCGACGGGCCGTTCCATCTGGCCCCGCCGCCGGCCGGGTTCGGCGGCCGGGCGGACGTGGGCGCGGCCCTGGGGGCCGCCCTGGACCGGCTGACGCTCGGTCAGCGGGACCTGCTGGAGCGGCTCGCGGCCAGGCCGGGGGACTGGTCGGGCGAGGACGCCGTCGAACTGAGCGGCAGACCGCCGCAGGAGTGCCTGGCGGCGGTGCACGAGCTGCTGGCCAGCGGGCTGATCCGCAGCGTCCCGGCCCGCGACGGGGTCCGGTTCACCGTGCTGAACCTGTGCCGGCGCCTGTGCGGGGCCGGGGCGTACCCGGAGCTGGCGGCCGTCGGCTGACTCCCGTACGAAGGCCCCGGCTTGGCCCGATACTGCCCGGTTCCTGCCGGGTGAGCTGCCGGTCGGGCGTTCTGATCCTCCCTAGCGTTCTGTTCACGGAGGCCTACACCTACCGGGTCTCTCCACCACCTACCGACACAGAGGGTTTGCGCCGTGGAGCAGCATGCCGTGGAGCAGCACGGAAAGGCCGAGCCGAGCGGTCTGGACGTCGTCGTGACGACCATGGCCTCGGACTCGCACACCTGGAACCTGGTCTTCCTCCAGCTGCTGCTGGAAGAGCTCGGTCACCGGGTCACCAACCTGGGCGCATGCGTGCCGGACGAGCTGCTGGTCGCCGAGTGTCGCCGGATCGAGCCGGACCTGATCGTGCTGAGCAGTGTCAACGGGCACGGTTTCCACGACGGACTACGGGTGATCGCGGCGTTACGGGCCTGCCCGGAGCTGGGCCGCACCCCGACGGTGATCGGCGGGAAGCTCGGGATCGCGGGCACCGGCAGCCCCGCCCGGCAGCAGGAGCTGTTGACGGCGGGCTTCGACGGGGTCTTCGAAGAGGGCGGCTCCGTACTGGACTTCCACTCCTTCCTCGGCTCGCTGGCTGCCGGATCCCGGGCGATGCCCGCCGGACCGAAGGCCCTGCCCGCCGGACCGAAGGCCCTGCCCGCCGGCTCCGGAGCCCTGTCCGCCGGCTCCGGAGCCCTGTCCGCCGGCCCCGAGGCGCTGCCCGCCGGGTCGGGGGTGCTGCTGTGACCGCCTCAGACAGAGCCGCGGGCGAGGCCCTCGCCGCGCGCCCGGACACCACCGCCGCCGTCCCGTCGTCGGGCTTCGGCGCCTTCGTCGCCCGCGCCCGGGCGGCCGGCACGCTGGTGGTCCAGCCCCGGATGGGCATGGCCGATCCGCTGCGGATGCGCGACGGACTGATCGCCACCCGCGACGCGGACGCCGTCACCGTCGGCACCATCACCCTCGACAGCTACACCCGAACCGGCGACCTCGCGGCCGCCCGGCGCGCCCTCGACGAGGGCGTCGGCCTCAACGGCTACCCGATCGCCACCCACCCCGCGGACACCACCCGCGCCGTGCTGCGGGGCGTCGCGGACGCGCGCTTCCCGGTGCAGGTCCGGCACGGTTCGGCGATGCCGGAGCACATCGTCCGCGCACTGCTGGCGCTCGGCCTGGACGCCACGGAGGGCGGCCCGGTCTCGTACTGCCTGCCGTACAGCCGGACGCCGCTGCGCGAGGCGGTCGCCAACTGGCAGCGCAGCTGCGAACTGCTCGCCTCGGCCGCGGAGTTCGGTGCCGAGCCGCATCTGGAGACGTTCGGCGGCTGCCTGATGGGGCAGCTCTGCCCGCCGAGCCTGCTGATCGCGGTCAGCGTGCTGGAGGCGCTGTTCTTCCGGCAGCACGGGCTGCGCTCCCTCTCCCTCAGCTACGCCCAGCAGGCCGATCCGCGCCAGGACGAGGAGGCGCTCACCGTGCTCGGGCGGCTGGCCGGCGAACTGCTGCCGGACGTCGACCACCACCTCGTCCTCTACGCCTACATGGGCGTCTTCCCGCGCTCGCCCGGCGGGGCCCGGCTGCTGCTGGAGGACGCGGCCCGGCTGGCGGTGCGGGCCGGCGCGGACCGGCTGATCGTCAAGACCACCGCCGAGGCGCACCGGATCCCGACCGTGGGCGAGAACATCCGGGCGCTGGAGACGGCCGCGGCGGCCGCGGCCGACGAGCGCGCGGGCCGACGACGGGCCGAGGCTTCCGGCGGGCACCTTTCGTACGCGGGCCTCCAGGACCCGGGCCTCCAGGACCCGGGCTTCCAGGACCCGGGCCTCCAGCACACGGGCCTCCAGCACACGGACCTCCCGCACACGCACCCTCAGCACACGCACCTCCAGCACAGGCACCTCCTGCACACCGGCTTCCAGCACACGGACACCGGTCCCGACGGCATCCGGTCCGCCGACGCCGGTCCCGCCGGCATCCGGCACACCGGCATCGGGCAGACCGGCATCGGGCCCGCCGGCATCCGGCACACCGGAATCCAGCGCGCCGACGTCCAGGACACCGGCATCGAGGCCGAGGCGCGGGCGCTGATCGGTGCCGTGCTGGAGCTGGACGCGGACATCGGCCGTGCGCTGGTCCGGGCCTTCGCCGCCGGCTATCTCGACGTCCCCTACTGCCTGCACCCCGACAACGCCGGCCGGGCCCGCACCTCGCTGGCTCCCGACGGCCGGCTGCTCTGGTCGAGCATCGGGTCGATGCCGATCGCCGGCCTGGCGGACGACGGGCCGCGCCCGCCGATCCTGGGCTCGGCCGGGCTGATCTCGGCGCTCTCCCAGGTCCAGCGGACCTACGACGCCCGCGCCGAGACGCAGTGCGCCGTCGGCGGCGCCCCCGACACGCCTCGCACGTCCGTACCGCCCCGCACGACGCCCACGCACCGACGAGAGTTGGGACTCCAGCATGACCACTGACGGGCTCACGGCCTCCGCGCCCCTCCCGGACCCCGGCCGCCACCTGACCGCCCCGGCCACCCGGAGCGCCCTCCGGATCCAGCACCAACTCCTGTCCGCCGCACGTGAGTTCTTGCGGGAGCGGGGGTTCACCGAGCTGCTCCCGCCGATCATCGGGCCGGTCACCGACCCCGGCTCGCGTGGTTCCAAGCAGGTCGACGTGGACTTCTACGGCCACCGGTACAAGCTGATGACGAGCGCCATCCTCTACAAGCAGGCCTCGCTGCTGGCCTTCGACAAGATCTTCTGCATCGCTCCCAACGTCCGGCTGGAGCCGCTGGAGACCGCGGGCACCAACCGCCACCTCGCCGAATTCCACCAGCTCGACGTGGAGGTGGCGGGTGCGACCAGGGACGACGCCGTCGCGCTGGTCGAGGAGCTGGTGGTGCACATGGTCGACAGCGCGGTCCGGGAGCTGCCCAAGGAGTTCGCGGGGCTCGGCCGGGACGTCGGCGCGTTCGCCGGGCTGCTGGGGGGCTCCTTCGGCCGGATGCGGCACGCCGAGGCGGTCACCGAGCTCCAGGGGCTCGGCCACCCGCAGAGTCCCGACGCCGAACTCGACTGGGAGGGCGAGGCGTTGCTCTCCGCTCAGCGTGACCGGCCGTTCTTCGTCACCGACTACCCGAAGGGCTCGCGCGGCTTCTACGACTGCGAGGACCCCGAACAGCCCGGCCTGCTGCGGAACTTCGACCTGATCGCCGCCGAGGGCTTCGGCGAGCTGTGCAGCGGCAGCCAGCGCACCAACGACTACGCCGAGATCGTCACCCGGATCCGGGAGACCGGCGAGAACCCGCAGAAGTACCGCTGGTACCTGGACCTGGTCCGCGAGGGTGTGCCCGGCAGCGCCGGATTCGGCATCGGTGTCGAGCGGCTCACCCGGTACGTCGCCGGGCTGGACGCGGTCTGGCAGGCGGCGGCCTTCCCCAAGCTGGCCGGGGTGGTGTCGCCGTGAGCGACCTCTCGGCGCCCGGCTTCCCGGAGGAGGAGGTCCGCCGGCGCGCCCGGGCCGGGGTGGCCGCGGCCTTCCCGCCGCCCGAAGAGTACGGCCGGGTCCTGTTCGGCGCGGAGCACCCGGGCGAGCGGTACCCGGACGGCGAGCGGGATCCGCTCGACGCCCTGCGGATCGTCCCGCCGGTCTTCATGCCGCAGCGGCTCGCCCGGCTGATCGACCTCGGCCGCGAGCCGGACTACCGCGATGTCGAACTGGCCACGGCCATCGGCGGGTTCAGCTCCACCCTGCCCGTGTACGTGTCCGCGCTCGGCTCCACCCGGGCCGCCGGCGGCGATCTCGGCCTCGCGCTCAGCAGGCAGGCGGGCGCGCTGGGCCTGCCCATGGTGATCGGCGAGAACGTCGTCCCGGTGAACGGCTACGGCCGGCTCGGCGAGGCGGCGGACCGGGCCCTGCTCGGGCGCCTGCGCGCCTACGCGGGGGAGCTGCCGGACGGGCAGGGCGGGGTCGCCGTCCAGCAGTCCACCGAGGATGCCGACGCCGAGGTGTGGAACCTCGTCTACAGCGACCCGGCCGCGCTGCCCCTGCTCGAAACCGGGCGGCTGGCCTTCGAGTTGAAGGTGGGCCAGGGGGCCAAGCCGGGCCTCGGCGGGATGACCGTGCTGGACGCCGAGGCGGCCGCCCGGCTCGGCCACCGGTACGGGCTCGACGACGTCTTCGGCGACGGCCGGGTGCTGCGCTCCAGTGCGCCCGGCACCTTCACGGCGGAGATCCTGCGCCAGCAGATCCGGCTGATGCGCAACAACTTCCCGCGGGCCCGGGTCTGGGTAAAGCTGCACCCCGGCCGGGACATCGCCGAGGCCGCCCGGGTCGCCGCCGAGGCGGGAGCGGACGCCGTCACGGTGGACGGAGCCGAGGGCGGCACCGGCTGGGCGCCCGGCGCCTTCCCGGACCAGGTCGGGCTGCCGCTGGCGGAGTGCCTGCGCCGGCTCGCGGTCGCCGGGCCGCCGCCCTGTCTGCTGGTCTCCGGACGGATCTGGGAGGGCGGCCGGGCCGTGAAGAGCCTCGCGCTCGGCGCCCGCGCGGTGGGCCTGGGCCGGGCGGCGCTGCTCGCAACGGCCGAGGACCCGCAGACCGGGCTGATCCGCTTCGCCGAGTGCCTCGCGCTCGAAATCCGATTGCTGGTCAGCGCGCTCGGAAAATACGCGCCGGCCGCGCTGGACCGGGACGACGTATGGTCCCGGGATTTCCCCGCAATTCCCGCCACCGCATAACCGGCAAGCCCTTTTCCGTAGCCCGCCGAGACGCCCGCGCGTGTCTCGGTGGGCTGCTCCATTTATCCGCTCTTCCCTGACAACCCCGCTGCTCAACCGGCAGTTGAAACTGCCGACGGTCTTCCGTGCATTCTGCCGATCGCCCCCGCCGCGCCGCCCTATCGTCGAGATCACTACACGCAGCGTCGCTAATTCATCGGGGTTGGATGATGGAATCTCGGGATTTCCCTTTCATATCCGTCGCACGCCGGTTCCCGGACCGCCCGGCCATACGCCACGGCGCCCGGACCGTCACCTACGGGGAGCTGGACGAGGAGAGCGGTGACCTCGCCGCCCGGATCGGCCCCGGGCGGACGGTGGCCGTCGCCGGCCGGGACCGGGTCGACCACGTCGTCGGCCTGCTCGCCGCCCTCCGCGCCGGCGCCACCTACCTTCCGCTGGACCGGGAGGCGCCCGATGAGCGCAACCGCTGGATCCGTGAGGACGCCGGCGCCACGCTCGCCTACACCGACGGCGAGCTCCTCGAAGCCGACGGCCCCGCGGCGCCCGCCGCAGCGGCGGGGGCTCCGGAGCCGTCAGGGCGCGGCCGAGACTCCGCCGCGGGCTACCTGATCTACACCTCCGGCACCACCGGCCGCCCCAAGGGCGTGCACGTCCCGCTCGCCGCGCTGGCCGGCCATCTGGCCGCCGCCGCCGAGTGCTTCGGCCTCACCGAGGACGACGTGGTGCTGCACTTCGCCCGCCCGACCGTGGACGTGGCCGTCGAGCAGGTGCTCACCGCCCTGTCGGCCGGCGCCTGCCTCGTCGTACCCGAGGAGCAACTCCTCGCCCCCGCCGCCCTGATGGAGCTGCTGGACACCGAGGGCGTCACCGTGGCCAACCTCGCCGCCGGATACTTCCAGGAGGTGGTGGCCGCGCTCCGCGAGGACGGCCGGCCGCCCCGCACCCTGCGGTTGATGATCTCCGGCAGCGACCGGCTCCACCCGGACGCCGCGGCCCACTGGAGCGCCGCCACCGGCGTCCCGCTGCTGAACGCCTACGGGCCGACCGAGACCGTCGTCACCGCCACCGTCCACGCGGCGGCGGGCCCGGCCGCGGGGGAGGGCGACACGGTCCCGGTCGGCCGCCCGCTCGGCGCGCGCCGCGCGTACGTACTGGACGACCGGCTGCGGCCGGTGGCGCCCGGGGCCTCCGGCGAGCTGTACCTCGGCGGGCCGCTGCTGGCCTCCGGCTACCACGGCCGCCCGGGTCTGACGGCCGGCAGGTTCCTCGCGGACCCCTTCACACAGGAGCCCGGCGCCCGCATGTACCGCACCGGTGACGTGGTCCGGCGGTCCGGTACGGACGCCCCGCTGGAGTTCGTCGGCCGTGCGGACCACCAGGTGAAGATCCGCGGCTTCCGGGTCGAGCCCGGCGAGATCGAGCTGGTCCTGGCCGGCCACCCCGACGTCGCCGGAGCGGTCGTGGTGGCCCACGAGGGCAGGCTCGCCGCCTACACGACCCGCACCGCGACCGACGCCGCGACCGACGCCGCGACCGACGCAGCGACCCGCACCGCCCCCGACACCGCCGAGCTGCGCGCCTACCTCGCCGAGCGGCTCCCCGAGCACATGGTCCCGGCGACCGTCACCCCGCTGGACGCCTTCCCGCTGACCGTCGGCGGCAAGGTGGACCGGACGGCGCTCCCCGAGCCCTTGGCCGCGCCCGCCCTGCCGGCCGCCGTCCGGCGCGCGCCGCGCACCCCCGCCGAGCAGCTGATCGCCGCCGTCTGGGCGGACGTGCTCGGAGTGCCCGAGGTCGGCGCCGACGACAACTTCTTCCACCTGGGCGGGGACTCGCTCACCGCCGTGCGCGTGGTCGGCCGGGTCTACGACGTGTTCGGCATGGTGTCCCCGTACACCATCTTCGACGCGCCCACCCTCGCCGAGTTCGCCGCCGCGGTCACCGCCGCCTCGGACGGCGGCGAGCGCCCGGCACTGCACCGGACCGGCGCCACCGAGGCGCCCCTCGCGAACTTCCAGCGCGGACTCTGGTTCCTCGACCAGTGGAACCCGGGCGCGCCGACCTACATCGTGCCCTGGGTGTTCCGCTTCGCCGGTCCGGTCGACCCGGAGCTGCTGCGCCGCGCCCTGGCCGGGGTGGTCGACCGGCACGAGGCGCTGCGCACCACCTTCGCGCTGGGCGAGGAAGGCCCCCGGCAGGTCGTCCACCCTTCCGTGGAGCTGCCGTTCACCGTCCTGGACACCACCGCCGAGGCCCTGGACGGCCTGGTCGCCGAGGCCGCACTCGTTCCCTTCGACCTGGAGACCGGCCCGCTGGTCCGCGCCCACCTCTACCGCACCGGCGGGACGTCCACCCTGCTGCTGCTCTGCCACCACATCGTCTGGGACGAGGGATCGCTGCCCGTCCTGGAGACCGAGCTGGCCGCCCTGTACGAGGCCCTGGCCGCCGGCCGCCCGGCCGAACTGCCCGAACTCGCCGTGCAGTACGCCGACTACAGCAGCTGGCAGCACGAGGACGGCACCGCCGAGCGGCAACTCGACCACTGGCGCGAGTACCTGCGCGACGCACCCACCGAACCGCTGCTCCCCACCGACCGGCCGCGCCCCGAACTCCAGGCCTTCCGCGGTGCGTTCCACCGGTTCGCGATGCCCCGCCCGGTCGCCGACGCCGTCCGGTCCCTGGCTCGCAGCGAGGACGCGACGCCGTTCATGGTGCTGCTCGCCGGGCTCGCGCTCACCCTGCACCGGCGGACCGGCCGGCGCGACCTGGTGATCGGGTCCCCGGTGAGCGTCCGCGGCCGCGCCGAACTCGACGCACTGATCGGATACTTCGTCAACCTGCTGCCCCTGCGCGTCCGGCTCGACGAAGGGGCGGACTTCCGCGATCTGGTCCGGCACGTCCGCGAGGTGGCCATCGACGGCTACCGCCACCAGGAGGCGCCGTTCGACGCCATCGCGGGCGCCGTCATGGAGGAGCGCCCCGACGACCGCACCGAGGACCGCAACCCGCTCTGCCAGGTGCTGCTCGAACTGCACCCGCTGGACAGCCGCCCGCTGACCATCGGCGGCACCGAGGTCACCCGCGAGCTGCACTCCAACCCGGTCTCCCGCTTCGACCTGTCGATCTCCGTCGACGACCGCGGCACCGACTTCACCGGCCGCTTCGAGTACGACTCCGACCTCTTCGACCCCGCCACCATGGCCGAGCTGTGCGAGGCCTGGCTCGGCACCCTCGCCGCCGCCGTCGAGGCGCCCGTGCACACCCTGTTCGAGGACCGGGCCGCCCGGAACCCGCAGGCGCTGGCGCTGGTCTCCGGCGAGGACCGCGTCGACTACGGCACCCTGAACGAGCGGGCCAACCGCCTCGCCCACCACCTCGGGGCCTCGGGCATCGGCCGCGGCGACACCGTCGCCGTCCTCGTCGAGCGCGGACCGGACCTGGTGGTCGCCCTGCTCGCCGCGCTCAAGGCGGGCGCCGCCTACACCCTGCTCGACCCGGACTTCCCGGCCGAGCGGCTGGCCGGCGCGGTCGCCGACTGCGGCGCCGCCCTGCTGGTCACCCACCGCCGGGCGAGCCCGCCCTTCCCGGTCGCCCGCCACCTCGACCTGGACGCCGAGGCCGCGGCCGTCGCGGCCCGCCCCGGCCACGACCCGGGCCTGCCGGTCACCGGCACCGACCTCGCCACCGTGATGTTCACCTCCGGCTCCACCGGCCGCCCCAAGGGCGTCGCCGTCCCGCACCGCGCCCTCACCACCACCTACCTCGGCCAGGACTACGCCCGCTGCGGGCCCGACGAGGTCTGGCTCCAGTGCTCCCCGGTCTCCTGGGACGCCTTCGCCCTGGAGCTGTACGGGGCGCTGGCCTTCGGCGGGGCCTGCGTGCTCCAGCCCGGCCAGCGGCCCGACCCGCAGGCCGTCGCCGCCCTCACCCGCCGCCACCGCGTCACCCAACTCCAGCTGTCCGCCAGCCTGTTCAACTTCCTGCTCGAGGAGTTCCCGGACACCTACGACGACCTCAAGGTGGCCTTCACCGCCGGTGAGCGGGCCTCCGTCACCCATGTCGGCAAAGCCCTCGACCAGTACCCCGACCTGGTCGTCGCCAACGGCTACGGCCCGGTCGAGAGCCTCGGCCTCACCACCTGCCACCGCGCCACCCCCGAGGACGCGGCCGGCGCCTCCATCCCGATCGGCCGCGCACTACACGGCAAGGAGGTCCACGTACTCGACGAGCACCTGCGCCCCGTCCCGGACGGCGCCACCGGTGAGCTGTACGCGGCCGGCGGCGGGCTCGCCCTCGGATACGTCGGCCGGCCCGGGCTGACCGCCGAGCGGTTCGTCGCCTCCCCGTTCGGGGCGCCCGGCGAGCGGCTCTACCGCACCGGCGACCTCGGCCACCGGACGGCGGAGGGGGTGCTGGAGATCACCGGCCGGATCGACGACCAGGTGAAGATCCGCGGCTTCCGGGTCGAGCCCGGCGAGATCGAGGACGCGCTGACCCGCCACCCGTCCGTGCGGGAGGCCGCCGTCACCGTGCACGAACCCGCCCCGGGCGACCGCCGGCTCGCCGCGTACGTGACCCTCGCCGCCACCGCCGGAGCACCGGCACCCGACCCGGGCGCGCTGCTCGACCACCTGGCCGCGCTGCTGCCCGAGCACATGGTGCCCGGCACGCTCGACGTGCTGGACACGCTCCCGCTCAACCCCAACGGCAAGGTCGACCGCCGGGCCCTGCCCGCCCCGGCCGAACGCGCCGAGGCCGCCCCCGCCGACCCGTTGACCCCGCGGCAGCGGCTCGTCGCCGACGCCGTGCGCGCCGTCCTCGGGCTGGCCGACGGCCTCGGTCCGGACGCCGACTTCTTCCGGATCGGCGGCAATTCGCTGGCCGCCGTACGCGTCGCCATGCGGCTCTCCCAGCAGACCGGCGCCAAGGTCCCGCCGCAGGCGGTCTTCCGCGGCCGGACCATCGGCGCCATCGCCGAGCGGCTGGCCTCGTGATGCCGCGCCCCCCGGCCCGCCCGCCCGCCAGCCCACCCGACCGACCGAAGGGAACGAGGCCGTGAGCCCGTCCGCCGACCTGCCCGCCACCGCGCCGGCCGACCTGCCCGCCGCTCCGCCGGCCGACCTGCCCGCCGCTCCGCCGGCCGACCTGCCCGCCGCCCCGCCGGCCGACCTGCCCGCCACCGCGCCGGCCGACCTGCCCGCCGCTCCGCCGGCCGAACTGCCCGCCGGCCTGGTCCGTACCGCGCCCGTCCCGGGGCTCCAGCGCGGCCTGTGGTTCCTCGACCGGTGGAACCCCGGGGCCGCCACCTACACCACCCCGTGGACCTACGACGTCACCGGCCCGCTCGACCTCGCACGACTCCAGCGGGCGCTCGACGGTGTCGTCGCCCGGCACGAGGCGCTGCGCACCACCTTCGCCCTGTACCCCGACGGCCCGCGCCAGTACGTCCACCGCACCCTCGCCGTGCCGCTCACCGTCCACGACCTGCGCGAGCTGCCCGAGCCCCGGCGGGGCGACCGCGCCGAGGAGCTGATCGCCGAACGGGCCGCCCGGCCCTTCGACCTGACGCAGGGTCCGCTGCTGCGCGCGGAGGCGCTCCGGCTCGCCGACGACCGCACCACGCTCCTGTTCGTCGTGCACCACATCATCTGGGACGGCTGGTCGGCCGAGATCTTCGACCGCGAACTGGCCGAGTTCTACAACGCGTCGGCCGAAGGCCGGGCCCCCGTCCTACCGGAGCTCACCACCCAGTACGCCGACTGGGCGCAGGAGGAGCAGGACACCTCGTACGAGGAGCACCTCGCCCACTGGAAGCGGAGCCTCGACGGCGCGCCCACCCTGCTGGAGCTGCCCGGCGACCGGCCGCGGCCCGCCGAGCGCAGCCAGCGCGGGGCCACCGAGCCGTTCGGCCTCGCCCCCGGCGCCGCGGCCCGGGTCCGGGAGCTCGCCGAACAGGAGGGCGTCACCCCGTACACCGTCCAACTCGCGGCCTTCGCCCTGCTGATGGGCCGCTGGACCGGAGCCGACGACCTGCTCGTCGGCACCCCGGTCACCACCCGCAACCGGCCCGAAGTCGCCGATCTGCTCGGCTACTTCGTCAACCTGCTGCCGCTGCGCGTCCGGCTCGCCCCCGACGCCACCTTCCGCGGGCTGCTCGCCGACCTCCAGGACGTCGCCTTCGACGCCTTCGGCTACCTCGACGTCCCCTTCGACCAGCTGGTCGACCTGCTCGCCGCCGCCCGCACCCCGCAGCACCCGCCGCTGGTCCAGGTGGTGTTCGGCGCGCACGCAGAGGACCGCACGCCGCTCGCACTGGGCGCCGCCACCGCCGAGCGCACCGTCCGCTCCAACGGCACCAGCAAGTTCGACCTCACCTGGTCCGTCTTCGAGGACGCCGGCGGGGGAGAACTGCGCGGCGAGGCCGAGTACAGCAGCGACCTCTTCGACGCCGACACCGTGCGCCGCCTCGCCGCCGACTACGCCGGCCTGCTGGACGCCGCCCTCGCCGACCCGGACACCACCGTGCTCCGGCTCACCTCCGCCGGGCAGCCGCACCGCCCCGCCCGGCTCGACCCGGGCCACTGCCTGCACCACCTCTTCGAGCGGGCCGCCGACGCGTACGGCGACCGGCCCGCCGTCAGCGACCGCGACGGCACCCTCGACTACGCCGAACTCGACCGCCGCGCCAACCGGTTGGCCCACGCCCTGCTCGCCCGCGGGGTACGCCCCGGAGACCGGGTCGGGCTGCTGCTGGAGCGCACCACCGCGGTGCCGGCCGCGATCCTGGCCGTGCTCAAGACCGGCGCGGCCTACGTGCCGGTCGACCTCGCGGCCCCGGCCGACCGGGCCGCCCTGGTCTTCGGCGACACCGCCGTCACCGTGGTGCTCACCGACCGGCCCGACCGCGCCCCGGACGGCCCCTGGCAGGTCCTCGACCTCGCCGCCCGGGCCGAGGAGATCGCCGCCCACCCGGCCGTCCGGCCCCCCGCCGCGGGCCGCCCCGGCGACCTCGCCTACCTCATCTTCACCTCCGGCTCCACCGGGCGCCCCAAGGGCGTCGCCGTGGCCCACGAGCACGTCAGCCGGCTCCTCGACTCCGGCCGCGACCACTTCGGCTTCGGCCCGGACACGGTCTGGACCCTCTTCCACAGCTACGCCTTCGACTGGACCGTCTGGGAGCTCTGGGGCGCCCTGCTGCACGGCGCCCGCCTGGTCGTCGTCCCCCACCTCACCAGCCGCTCGCCCGACGAGTTCGCCGGCCTCCTCGAGGACGAAGGGGTCACCCACCTCTGTCTGACCCCCTCGGCGCTGCGGCAGCTGGAACCGGCGCTGCGCCGCCACCCGAGAGCCCTGCCCGCACTGCGGTGGATCATGCTCGGCGGCGAGGCGCTCGACCCGGGCGTCGTCCAGCGCTGGCACGAGCTCGACCCGCTGCCGCCCGCCCGGCTCTGCAACCTCTACGGCATCACCGAGACCACCGTCCACGTCACCGTCCACGACGTCGCCGAGGGCGGCGCGGGCTTCGAACGCAGCCTCGTCGGCGAACCCATGCCGCACCTCACCGCGCTCGTCCTCGACGACTGGCTGCGCCCCTGCCCGCCCGGCGTCCCCGGCGAGCTGTACATCGGCGGCGGCAGCCTCGCGCACGGCTACTGGGGCCGCCCCGGCCTCACCGCCGGCCGCTTCGTCGCCGACCCGTACGGCCCGCCAGGCGCCCGGCTCTACCGGACCGGCGACGTCGCCAGGCGGCTGCCGGACGGCGGGATGGAGTACGTCGGCCGGGCGGACTTCCAGGTGAAGCTGCGCGGCTTCCGGATCGAGCTCGGCGAGATCGAGAACGCCGTCGCCGCCCACCCCGAGATCGACGCCTGCGTGGTCACCGTGCACGACGACCGGCTCGCCGCGTACATCACCGGCCGCACCCCGGCCGAGCCCGCGGACCTGCGCACCTACCTCGGCCGCACACTGCCCGAGTACATGATCCCGGCCAGTGTCACCGTGCTGGACGCGCTGCCGCTCACCGTCAACGGCAAGGTCGACCGGGCCGCGCTGCCCGACCCCGACCGGGCCGCGCCGGGGACGGCCGGCCGGCACGTCGAGCCGCGCACCCCGGAGGAGGAGCTGTTCGCCGGCGTCTGGACGGACGTCCTCGGGGTCGGCGGGATCGGCGTCCACGACGACTTCTTCCACCTCGGCGGGGACTCCATCCGCGCCGTCCAGCTGGCGGGCGCCCTGCACGACCGCGGCTGGCAGGTCAGCCTGCGGGACGTCTTCAACGCGCCCACCGTCGCCGAACTCCTGCCGCTGGCCCGCCCGGTGGCCGCCGACCCCGCCGCGGAACGGCCCTTCGCGCTGATCTCCGAGGAGGACCGGGCCGACCTGCCGACCGGGATCGTCGACGCCTACCCGATGGTCTCGATGCAGCTCTCCATGGTCTTCCACATGGAGGTCGCCGGCGGCACCGACAGCTACCACAACGTCAACTCCTACCGGATCACCGGCGACCTCGACGACAGCGCCCTGCGCCGCTCGGTCGAGGAGGCGATGGCCCGGCACGCCGTCCTGCGCACCGGCCTCGACCTCTCCGGCTACGGCGAACCGCTCCAACTGGTGCACGGCACGCTGCCCGCGCCGGTCGAGTGCGCGGACCTGCGCGGGACGCCGGAGGCTGAGCAGGACGACAGGATCCGCACCGTCTTCGAGCACCACCGGGACCGGCCCTTCGACCTCGCCGAACCGCCGCTCTTCCGGATCACCGTGCAACGGCTCGCCGACGACGCCTTCCAGCTCACCATCTCCGAGCACCACGCCATCCTCGACGGCTGGAGCTTCACCTCGCTGCTCACGGAGATCCTCGAACGGCACTCCGCGATCGCCGCCGACCAGGCCTCCGCGCCCACCCCGCCGCCCCGCACCGCCTTCCGCGACTTCGTCGCGGTGGAACGGGAGGCCGCCGCCGACCGGGAGTCCCTGGCGTACTGGCAGCAGCGGCTCGACGGGGCCACCGGCCAGCTCTGGCCCGGCAGCGAGGACGTCCACGAGCTGCCGCGCACGGTGGAACGGGTGCTGCCCGACGCCCCCGGGCAGCTGCGGGCGGTCGCCGACGCGCTCGCCGTCCCGGTCAAGTCGGTCGCGCTCGCCGCCCACCTGCACGCCCTCGCCCGGATCACCGGGCGCCGGCGGGTCACCACCGGGCTGGCGATGAACGGCCGGCTGGAACGGCTCGGCGGCACCGAGGTGTACGGACTGTTCCTCAACACGGTCCCGCTGGTCGCGGAGCCGGACGGGGACGACCTGGCCGCGCTGGTGCGGCACGTGCACCGGGAGGAGCTGGACATGATGCCGCACCGGCGGGTGCCGTTCGCCCGGCTGGCCCGGATGATGGCCGACACCGCGCTGGACAGCCAGTTCGGCTACCTGCGGTTCCACGCGCTGGGCCGGCTGAGCGCCGCCCGGATCGAGGACGGCCGGATCGGCTGCGAGCCGACCCTGCGGCACGAGCCCAACAGCTTCGCCTTCGGCGCCTCGCTGATCCAGGACCCGGTGTCCCAGCGCGTGCTCCTCGCCGTGGACCACCAGCGCGCGCTGGTGGACGACGCGACGGCGGAGGAGTTCATCGACACCTACGCGACGGCCCTGACCCGACTGGCCGCCGAGCTCTGACCACCGCACGCCGCACCGGCCCGGGCGGCCGGGCCCGCTGCCGGGCCCGTGGAGTCGGCCGCACGGCCGTCGCCTGGGCCTTCGGGGCCCGAGCGGTCGGCGGTACGGCAGCCCGGGACCGCGGAGCCCGCACAGGCGTCGCAGCGCCGACCCCACCCGTGGCCGGCCCGCCCACCGGGAACTGCCCGGTCCCGTACGACCGCACCTGCACGGCGGGCTGCGTACGGCCGGGCCCGTACGGCCAGGCCCCTGCCCCGGACCCGTACAGCCGGGCCCTGTACGAGAGGGACCGCCTGCGGCCCCTCTCGTACAGCCGGACCCCCGCCGCGGGCCCGGTAGGGCGGGCCGGTCCGGCGCGGCTCGTACGGCCGGACTCGTACGGCCGGTTGTCGGTTTCGGCCGCCCGCCCCGACCCAACGCCCCGCCCGACGCGCCGGTCGTATCGACCCTTCGTGATCCATCCATCCCGTCCCACCGACCTTCGAGGAGCGCCCTCGCATGACCACCTTCGCCGAGCCGGCCACCATCACCCCCACCCCCGACCCCGACCCCGCCGGTGACCTGCTGGCCCGACTGGCGGCCGTCGTCGCCGGGCACCCCGCGCGGCCCGCCGTGCACGCCGTGGACGGGAGCCTCGACTTCGCCGCGTTGGACCGGCGTACCGCCGCCCTGGCCCGCGCCCTGCGGGCGCACGGGGTCCGGCGGGGCGACCGGGTCGGGATCCATCTGGCCCGCACCACCGACCTGCCGGTCGCACTGCTCGCCACCTGGCGGGCCGGCGCCGCATACGTTCCGCTCGACCCGGCCTATCCGGCCGAGCGGATCGCCTTCATGGCCGCCGACGCCGGCCTCGCCGCCGTGGTCAGCGCCGACGCCGCGCCGCCCGTACCGGCCGGGGTCGCGGTGCTGCGCCCGGACGCCGACGCCCCGGAGTCCGACGGGCCGGCGGCCGGGTTCACCGCGCACCCGCTCGATTCCGCCTACGTCATCTACACCTCCGGCTCCACCGGCCGCCCCAAGGGCGTGGAGGTCCCGCACGGGGCCGTCGCCGACCTCGCGGCGGCCCTGGAGCTCAGCGGCGCCTACCGACCCGAGCCGGGCGTCGTCGCCTGGAACGCCAGCGTCTCCTTCGACGCCTCCGTCCAGCAGTGGATCCGGATCTGCCGGGGCGACACCCTCGTGGTGATCGACGACGCCCGGAGGGCCGACCCGGCCCGCCTCGTGCGGCTGCTCGCCGAACACGGCGTCACCGACCTCGACCTGACCCCCTCGCACTGGCAGCTGCTGCGCGAGCCGCTGGCCGGCGCCCGCGTGCCGCGGCTGTTCATGGGCGGCGAGCCCGTGCCCGCCCGGACCTGGCGGGAGCTGGCCGACGCCGGCATCGACGCGCTCAACCTGTACGGGCCCACCGAGTGCACCGTCGACGCGATCACCGCCCCCGTCACCGGCCCCGGCCCGCACCTGGGCGAGCCGCTGCCCGGCGTGCGCGCCTACCTGCTCGACGGCCGGCTCGCCCCCGTCACGGCCGCCGGCGCGGTCGGTGAGCTGTACCTGGCCGGGCCCGGCCTGGCGCACGGCTACCCCGGCCACCCGGGCCTGACCGCGGGCCGGTTCCTCGCGGACCCGTTCGCGCCGGAGCCCGGCGCCCGGATGTACCGCACCGGCGACCAGGCCCGCCGCTCAGCCGAGGGCCTGCTGGAGTACGCGGGCCGGGTGGACCGCCAGGTCAAGCTGCGCGGCTTCCGGGTCGAGCCGGGCGAGGTCGAGCACGCGCTGGGCGCCCTGGCCGGGGTGAGCGCGGCCGCGGTCGCCGTCCACGAGGCGGCGCCCGGGGACCACCGGCTGGCCGGCTACGTCACCGGCGCCGGCGTCCGCCCCGCCGACCTGCTGGCCGAGCTGCGCCGTACCCTGCCCGCCCACCTGGTGCCGTCCACCGTGACCGTACTGGACGCCCTGCCGCTCACCCCGAACGGCAAGGTCGACCACCGCTCCCTGCCCGCCCCGGCGGCGGAAGCCGCCGGGGCGGGCACGGCCGCCGGGCCGTACGCACCGGGCGGAGTCGACGAGCAGGTCGCCGAGGTCTGGCGCACCGTGCTCGGTGTGCCCGGCGTGGAGCCGACCGACGACTTCCTCTCCCTCGGCGGCCACTCGCTCGCCGCCCTGCGCGTCGTCCACCTGCTGCGCCGCAAGCTCAACGTCGAACTCCAGCTCCGCGACCTGCTGGACGCCGCCGACCTGGCCGGTTTCACCGCCGCCGTCCGGCGCGCCGCCGAGGCCGGTCCGGCCGCCGTCCGCCCCGCCCTCACCGCCCGCCGCGAGGCCGTCCGATGACGACCACGACCACCTCGGCCACCTCCACCGCCTCCACCGCCTCCACCGCCTCAACCACCCGGACCGCCCCGACCGCCCCGGCCACCAGGCTCGGTGCTCCCGCCCCGCGGACCGCCCGCCCCCGGATCGAGGGCGACTGGCTCCTCGTACCCGTCCCCCAACCCCACCGCCCCGTAAGGCTGTTCTGCTTCCCGCACGCCGGCGGCGACGCCACCGCCTACACCCCGCTGGCCCGCGCCCTGGCCCCCGCCGCCGAGGTCTGGGCGCTGCGCCCGCCGGCCCGGGGCGGCCGCAGCCGCCATCCGATGCCGCCGGACTTCGACTCCCTGGTGGCCGCCGTCGCCGAGGCGCTGACCCCGCACCTGGCCGGCGCGGCCGACGGCCGGTTCGCCTTCTACGGACAGAGCTTCGGCGCGCTGCTCGCCTACGAGGTCGCCCGCGCCCTGCCCGCCGACCGCCGGCCCGAGCTGGTGGTCGCGGCCGGAGCGCCCTGCCCCGCCGAGTGGGCCGAGCGCACCTCCAAGGACCTGGACGCGGCCGAACTCCTCAGGCTCAACGGGCTGGAGGAGGTGGTCCGGGCCGAGCCCGACCTCGCCGAGCTGGCCCTCGGGGCCATCCGTACCGACCTCGCCGTCAGCGCCACCTACCGGCACCGCCCGCACGCGCCGATCGGTTCCGCGATCCACGCACTGGCCGGGGCCGACGACCTGCTCG
Organism: Streptomyces sp. NPDC058525; assembly: GCF_042719495.1. Lineage (NCBI taxonomy): Bacteria > Bacillati > Actinomycetota > Actinomycetes > Kitasatosporales > Streptomycetaceae > Streptomyces > Streptomyces sp. NPDC058525. Next base: position 10,092 of record NZ_JBHXNP010000071.1, on the reverse strand, counting down.
CCACCACCGGACTTGCGGGCTGGGCCGCCCACACCCGCGGGGCCTTCGGGCACCGCGTCGTCCCCGGCGGGCACCTCCTCGCCACCGTCGACCTGCCCGGCCCGGTCGACCTCCTGACCGCACTTCTGGCGGACCGCCACGCATCCGCCCCCTTCCACCACACCCCCGGGGAGCACTGATGACGACCACCACCGCCACCACCGCCACGAACGCCGCCATGGCCGCCACCTCGACCGCTACCCTCGGCGGCTCCGTCGACCTCACCGACCCCGACCTGTGGGCCCGCCCCGACACCCCGGCCCTGGTCGCCGAAATGCGCCGCGAGGCGCCCGTGCACCTGACCGACACCGCCGACGACGGCCCGGTCTGGTCGGTGCTCACCTACAAGGAGTCGGCGGACGTACTGCGCAACGCGGCCGTGTTCAGCTCGGAGTCCGGCTCGCTGCTCGGCTCGGGAGAGGGCAATGTGCCGGTCGGCTCGGGCCGGATGATGGCCCTCACCGACCCGCCCCGCCACCGCGACCTGCGCGCACCCGCCAACCCGTTCTTCTCCAAGGGCGGGGTGCGCGGCGCCGCCCGCTCGATCGCCGAACGGGCCGGCGAGCTCTTCGACCAGGCCGTCGAGCAGGGCGAGGTGGACCTCGTCGACGTGGTGTCCGCGCTGCCGCTCGCGGTCATGTGCGACCTGCTGGACGTGCCCGAGAAGGACCGCGACATGGTGGTCCGGGTCTGCGACGTGGCGTTCCTCGGCCGTACGCCGGAGGAACGCCGCGCCGGGCACCAGCAGTTGATCCCCTACCTGCTGCACCAGGTGATGCTGCGCCGCTCCGACCCGCGCGACGACCTGATCTCCATGATGGCCACGTACAAGGTCGGCGGACGGCTGCTGCCGATCGAGGACGTGGTGCTCAACCTGGACAACATCGTGGTCGGCGGCGTCCAGACCGTCCGCCACACCGCGGCCATGGGACTGCACACCCTGGTCCAACGGCCCGACCTGTGGCAGAAGTTGCAGCGGGGCGAGGTCTCCATGGACTCCGCCGTGGACGAGCTGCTGCGCTGGACCTCGGTGGGCCTCCACACGCTGCGCACCGCCACCCGGGACATCGAACTGGGCGGACGGCGGATCCGCCGGGGCGACCGGGTCGCGGTCTGGGTGTGGTCGGCCGACCGGGATCCGGAGGCCTTCGACCGGCCGGAGGAGATCCGGCTCGACCGCTCGCCCAACAAGCACCTCGCGCTGGGCCTGGGCGCCCACTACTGCATCGGGGCCCCGCTGGCCAAGGCGGAGCTGAGCGCGCTGTATTCGGCCGCGCTGGAGAAGGCGGCCCTCATCGAGCCGGCCGAGCCGGTCCGCTACAACCGCTCGATCATCAACTTCGGCCTGGACCACTTCCCGGTCCGCCTCACCCCGCGCTGACCGCACCACACCCCCTGGCCCCGCTCGCCCTGCCCGCCCCTCGGCCACGGCCGACCAGGCGGCAGGAGGCCGCCTTCGGCGGACGCCGCAACTGCCGCTCACCTGCCGGAGCTTGTGCCGCTCGCGCCCGCCCGGCACCCATACCTTCGAATCACACCCCAGAACACCTCTCACCCTGCGGAGACCATGATGAGCAACCCGTTCGAGGACGACAACTCCGGCTACCTGGTCCTGATCAACGACGAGAACCAGCACTCGCTCTGGCCGGTCTGGATCGACGTGCCGGCCGGCTGGACCACCGCCCACGGCGAGGCCACCCGCCAGGAGTGCCTCGACTGGATCGAGGCGAACTGGACCGACATCCGCCCGGCGAGCCTGCTCGCCACCCTCGACCAGCGGTGAGCGCCGCCATGCCGACCTGGGAGCTGAACCCCGGCCGCCCGGCGCTCGCCCGGGTGCCGGCCACCGCGGACCTCGCCGAGGCCTGCGCATGGCTGCGGGAGAACGAGGCCGCGCTGACCGCCGCCCTGCACGAGCACGGCACGATCTTCCTGCGCGGGCTGCCGGTGGCGCAGAGCGCGGACGTCGCCGCCGTCCGCGACGTGCTGATCCCCGAGCCCACCCCGTACCGGGAGAAGGCCACCCCGCGCAGCGACTTCGGCAACGGCGTCTTCTCCTCCACCGACCTGCCTCCCGCCCAGTCGATCCGCATGCACAACGAGAACAGCTACACCCTGACCTTCCCCGGCCGGCTGCTCTTCGCCTGCCTGACCGCCCCCGCGACGGGCGGCGCCACGCCCACCGCCGACGTCCGCAAGGTGCTCGCCGCGCTCCCCGACCACCTGGCGGAGCGGGGCCGGACCTCCGGCTGGACGCTCACCCGCAGCTACTCGGACTACATCTCGCTCGGCTGGCGCACCGCCTTCGGGACCGAGGAGCGCGCCGACGTCGAGCGGTACTGCCGGGAGAACGGCATCTCCGTGGAGTGGCAGCCCGACGGCAACCTGCGGACGAGCCAGCTGCGTTCGGCCACCATCCACCACCCGCACACCGGTGAGGAGGTCTGGTTCAACCACCTGGCCTTCTGGAACGAGTGGTCGCTCGACCCGGACATCCGGGAGGCCATGGTCGACGAGTTCGGCCCGGACGGGCTGCCGTTCAACACCGGCTTCGGTGACGGCGAACCGCTCACCCGGGAGGACGTGGACGCCCTCAACGCGGCCTACGACGCCGCCACCGTCCGCGAGACCTGGCAGGCCGGCGACGTGATGCTGGTGGACAACGTGCTGTGCGCGCACGGCCGCGACCCGTTCGGCGGCGACCGGAAGATCGCCGTCGCCATGGGCCGCCCCGTCGACCTCGCGGACTGCCGGCCCACGGTGCACCCCACCACCGCAGTCCCCGCCTGAGGCACCCCGAACACCATCCGCGCCGTGACGTGAGCAGAGGAAGCACCGTGATCCCGGTTTCGTACGCACAACAGCGTCTCTGGCTGATCGACCAGATCGAAGGGCCGACCGCGCTCTACAACCTGCCGTTCGCGGTCCGCCTGCGCGGCGCGCTCGACACCGCGGCACTGCGCGCCGCGACGGCGGACGTGGTCGCCCGGCACGAAGCCCTGCGCACGGTGTTCCCGGTCGCCGGGGGAGTCCCGGTGCAGCGGATCCTGCCGTCCGCGGAGGCGGAGATCGCCTTCGAGACGGTGGACTGCGCACCGGGCGACTACCCCGCCCTGCGGGACCGGGCCGCCGCCCACGCCTTCGATCTGAGCTCCGAACTGCCCATCCGGGTCACGGTCTTCTCGCTCTCCCCCGAGTCTTGTGACCGGGACTCCGCCGAGCACGTGCTGCTCCTCGTGCTCCACCACATCGCCGGCGACGGCTGGTCGCTCGGCCCGCTGCTGCGCGACCTCGCCGACGCCTACGCCGCCCGCAGGGGCGGCCGCGCCCCCGACTGGGAGCCGCTGCCGGTCCAGTACGCCGACTACGCGCTGTGGCAGCGCGAAGTGCTCGGCGAGGAGACCGACCCCGACAGCCTGATGAGCCGTCAGCTCGGCTACTGGCGGGGGCTGCTGGCCAGCCTGCCGGAGGAGCTGGAGCTGCCGGTGGACCGCCCCCGCCCGCCCGCGCCGACCGGAGCCGCAGACGCCGTTCCCTTCGGCTACGGCCCCGAACTGCACGCCGCGCTCACCGGCCTGGCCCACCGCCACCGCGCCACCCTGTTCTCCGTCCTGCAGGCCGGCCTCGCCGCGCTGTTCACCCGGCTCGGCGCCGGAACCGACATCCCGCTCGGCACCGGCGTGGCCGGCCGCTCCGACGAGGCGCTGAACGACCTGGTCGGCTTCTTCGTCAACACCCTGGTCCTGCGCACCGACACCTCCGGGGACCCGTCCTTCGCCGAACTCCTCGGCCGGGTACGGGAGTCCCAGCTCGATGCCTTCGCCCACCAGGACGTGCCGTTCGAGCGGCTGGTCGAGGAGGTCAACCCGGCCCGCGCCCTCGGCCGCCACCCGCTGTTCCAGACCCTCCTCGTGATGCAGAACCACGAAGAGGGCGAACTCGGCCTGCCGGGGCTGGAGTCGGCGCCCGAACCGCTCGGCCTGCGCGTCGCCAAGTTCGACCTCAACATCGGCGTCACCGAGCGCCGCACCCCCGACGGCGCGCCCGACGGCCTCACGGGATCGGTCGAGTACGCCGCCGACCTCTACGACCGCGCCACCGTCACCACCCTCTTCGAGCGCCTGGGACGGCTGCTGGCCGCCGCGGCCGCCGACCCCGGGGCACCGATCGGCACCCTCGACATCCTCGCCCCCGAGGAGCGCGGCCTCCTGCGCGACGAGTGGAACGCCACCGCCGCGCCCCTGCCGTCCGGCTCGCTGCCCGAGCTGTTCGAGGCCCAGGCCGCCCGCACCCCGGACGCGGTCGCCCTCGCCCACAACGGCGGCACCGTCGGCTACGCCGAGCTCAACGCCCGGGCCAACCGGCTCGCGCACCACCTGATCGCCTCCGGTGTCGGCCCGGAGTCCCCGGTCGCCCTGCTGATGGAGCGCTCGGTCGACCTGGTCGTCGCCACCCTGGCCGTGGCCAAGGCCGGCGGCTGCTACGTCCCGATGCACGCGAGCCTGCCGCCGGAGCGGATGGCCGCGCTCCTCGCCGACACCGCCGCCCCCGTCCTGCTCACCGACCGCCCCGACCCGGGCTTCCCGCACACCGCCACCGTGGTCCGGCCCGGCGACGAGGCGGCCGCGCCGGCCCACGACCCCGGCGTCCCCGTCCACCCCGACGCGCTCGCCTACGTGATGTTCACCTCCGGCTCCACCGGCACCCCCAAGGGCGTCGCCGTCCGCCACCGCGACGTCGTCGGCCTCGCCGCCGACCGCCGCTGGCAGGACGGCCGGCACCGCCGGATCCTGCTGCACTCCCCGCACGCCTTCGACGCCGCCACCTACGAGCTGTGGACGCCGCTGCTGTCCGGCGGCACGGTCGTCGTCGCCCCGCCCGGCAGCCTCGACGCCGCCGCCCTGCACGCCGTCACCACCCGGCACGCCGTCACCGCCGTCTTCCTCACCAAGGCCCTGTTCGACCTGGTCGCCGAGCAGGCCCCGGAGACCTTCCGCGCCCTGCGCACGGTCTGCACCGGCGGCGAGGCCGCCTCCGGCACCCTCATGCGGCGGGTCCTCGACCACTGCCCCGACCTGCTGCTCGCCCACGTCTACGGGCCGACCGAAGCCACCACCTTCGCCACCCACCACCACCTCGCCCCGGCCGACCTCGCCGGGCCCCGGCCGCCGATCGGCGGCCCGCTCGACAACATGCGCGCCCACGTCCTCGACGCCCGCCTGCAGCCCGTCCCGCCCGGCGTCCCCGGCGAGCTGTACGTGGCGGGGGCCGGCCTGGCCCGCGGCTACTGGAACCGGCCCGCGCTGACCGCCGAGCGCTTCGTCGCCGACCCGTACGCGCCGGGGGAGCGGATGTACCGCACCGGCGACCTGGTCCGCCGCCGGGCCGACGGCGCGATCGAGTTCCTCGGCAGGATCGACGGCCAGGTCAAGCTGCGCGGCTTCCGCATCGAGCTCGGCGAGATCGAGGCCGTCCTCTCCCGCCACCCCGCCGTCCGCCAGGTCATCGTGATCCCCCGCGAGGACCGCCCCGGCGACACCCGGCTGGCCGGCTACTGCTCGGTGCTCGGCGCCACGCTCGAGGAGCAGCCCGAACTCGGCGCGGAACTCAAGCGGTTCGCCGCCGAGACCCTCCCCGCCTACATGGTCCCCTCGACCGTGGTCGTCCTGCCGGCCCTCCCGCTCAACGCCAACGGCAAGGTCGACCGGCGCGCGCTGCCCGCCCCCGAGCTCGGCGCCGACACCGACGGCCGCGCCCCGCGCGACGAGCGCGAGCAGGCCCTGTGCGCGCTCTTCGGCGAGATCCTCGGCATCGACGACATCACCATCGACGACGACTTCTTCGAACTCGGCGGCCACTCGCTGCTGGCCACCCGACTCGTCGGCCGGGCCCGTACGGAGCTCGGCGCCGAATTCGCCATCGGCGACCTCTTCCAGGCCCCGACCGTCGCCGACCTCGCCGCCAAGCTCGCCACCGAGCCGGCCCGGCCCGCGCTGCGCCCCGAAGCCCGGCCCGAGCGCCTGCCCGTCTCCTTCGCCCAGCGCCGGCTGTGGTTCCTCGGCCAGGCCGAAGGCCCCGCCGCCACCTACAACGTCACCCTCGCCCTGCGGCTCACCGGACCGCTGGACGCGGCCGCCCTGGAAGGCGCCCTCGGCGATGTCGTCGCCCGCCACGAGACGCTCCGTACGGTCTTCGGCGACCACGACGGCGTTCCGTACCAGCGGATCCTGTCCGCGCCGCCGGCCCCGCTGCTCACCATCACCGACCGCCCGGTGCAGGAGCTGGTCGGCCACACCTTCGACCTGGCCACCGACGTGCCCCTGCACGCCTATCTGCGCCCCGAGTCGCCCGAGGAGCACGTACTGCTCCTGGTGATGCACCACATCGCCAGCGACGGCTGGTCGCTGCGGCCGCTCTTCCGCGACCTCGCCGACGCCTACACCGCACGGCTCGGCGGCGAGACGCCCGCATGGGAGCCGCTGCCGGTCCAGTACGCCGACTACACCCTGTGGCAGTACCGGACGCTCGGCGCGGACACCGACCCGCAGTCCCGGCTCACCCGCCAACTCGATTACTGGAAGCAGGCGTTGGCCGGGCTGCCGGACGAGCTGCCGCTCCCGCTGGACCGCCCCCGCCCGGCGGTCGCCGGCCACCGCGGCAACGTCGTCCCCGTCGAGCTGGACGCGGACCTGCACGCACGGCTCGCCGAGCTGGCCGCCGGGCACGGAGCCACCCTCTTCATGGTCCTCCAGGCCGCCTACGCCACCCTGCTGCACCGCTTCGGCGCCGGCGAGGACCTCCCCATCGGCACCCCCCTCGCGGGCCGCCTCGACCCGGCCCTCGACGAGCTCGTCGGCTTCTTCGCCAACACCCTGGTCCTGCGCACCGACCTCACCGGCCGGCCCACCTTCGCCGAGCTGCTGGCCCGGGTCCGCGAGGCCGACCTGGCCGCCTACGCGCACCAGGAAGTGCCCTTCGAGCGGCTGGTCGAAGAGCTCAACCCGGCCCGCACGCTGGCCCGCCACCCGCTCTTCCAGGTGATGATCGCCTTCGACAACACCGCGGGCGGCGGCCCCGAGTTCCCCGGCACCCGGACCGCCTACGAGCCGCTCGGCCTGCCCACCACCGCCTTCGACCTCACCCTCAACCTCGCCGAGCGCCACCACCCGGACGGCGCCCCGGCCGGCCTCGAAGGCGGCCTGGAGTTCGCCACCGAACTGTTCGACCAGGCCACCGCCGAACGGCTCGCCGAAGCCCTGTCGCGCCTGCTGGCCCAGGTCGCCGAAGACCCGCACCGCCCGGTCGCCGAGCTGGACGTCCTGGGCGGGGCCGGCCGGGCCGCGCTCGCCGAGTGGCACGACACCGACCGGCCCGGCGCCGACGTCCTCGTCCCGGAGGCCTTCGCCGCCCAGGCGGCCGCGACCCCGGACGACACCGCGCTGGTCTTCGGGGAGACCCGGCTGACCTACGCCGAGCTGGACGCCCGCGCGAACCGGCTCGCCCACGGCCTGATCGCCGCGGGCGCCGGCCCGGAGGACGTGGTCGCGCTCGCCCTGCCGCGCTCCGCCGACTCCCTCGTCGCCGTCCTCGCCGTACTCAAGGCCGGTGCGGCCTTCCTCCCGCTGGACGCCGACTACCCCCGCGAGCGGATCGCCCACATGCTGGCCGACGCCCGCCCGGCGGCCGTCCTCACCGGTCCCGGCTGGCCGCTGCCCGAGGTACTGGAGGGCCTCGCCGTCCTGGACGCCGACGAACGGACCTGGGCGGACCGGCCCGCCGGCGCCCCCTCCGTCCGCCTCCACCCCTCGAACGCCGCCTACGTCATCTACACCTCCGGCTCCACCGGCCGCCCCAAGGGCGTCGTGGTCCGCCACGGAGGGTTCGCCAACCTGCTCGCCTTCCACCGCGCCGAAACCATCCCCGCCGCCCGGCAGGACCACCCCGGACACCGGTTCAGGTTCGCCCAGACCGCCTCGCTCTCCTTCGACACGGCCCTGGAGGCGCTGCTCTGGATGGTCGCCGGCCACGAACTCCACCTGCTCGACGACGACCTGCGCCGCGACGCCGCCGCGCTCGTGCGCTACGCCGAGCACACCGGCGCCGACGTCCTCGACGTCACCCCCGGCCAGGCCGAGCGGCTGGTCGAGGAGGGCCTGCTCGACCGCTGCCGGCCCGCCCTGCTGATGGTCGGCGGAGAGGCCCTCGGCCAGACCCTCTGGGCCGCGCTCGCGGCCGCACCCGACACCGTCGCCCTCAACATGTACGGCCCCACCGAGTGCACCGTCGACGCGCTGCACCACCGGCTCACAGCGGACCCGCGCCCGCTCATCGGCCGCCCCCTGCCCAACCTGCGCGCCCACGTCCTGGACGGCGGACTGCGGCCCGTCCCGCCCGGCGTCCCCGGCGAGCTGTACCTGTCCGGCGCCGGCCTGGCCCGCGGCTACCTGGGCCGCCCGGCCCTGACCGCCGAGCGGTTCGTCGCCGACCCGTTCGCGCCGGGGGAGCGGATGTACCGCACCGGCGACCTCGCCCGCCGCCGCCCCGACGGCCGCGTCGAGTACCTGGGCCGCACCGACCAGCAGGTCAAGGTGCGCGGCTTCCGGATCGAACCCGGCGAGATCGAGACCGTCCTGGCCGCGCACCCCGACGTCCTGCAGGCCGCGGTGCTGCCGCACCGGGACGGCGCGGACGCCGCGGCCGGCACCCGGCTGGCCGCCTACGTCGTCGCGCACACCCCGCTCGACCCGGCCGCACTGCGCGCCCACGCGGCCGCCGCACTGCCGGACTACATGGTCCCGGCGGCCTTCGTACTGCTCGACGCGCTGCCGCTCAACGTCAACGGCAAGCTCGACCGGTCCGCGCTGCCCGCCCCCGACTTCGCGGCGGCCACCGGCGGCCGGGCGGCCCGGACGGCGCGCGAGGAGATCCTCTGCGGCCTGTTCGGCGAGGTGCTCGGGGTGACGGGACAGGTCTCGGCCGACGACGACTTCTTCGCCCTCGGCGGCCACTCGCTGCTCGCGACCAGACTGCTCAGCCGGGTCCGTGCGGTGCTCGGTGCCGAACTCGGCATCCGGGACGTCTTCGAGGCGCCGACGGTGGCCGGCCTGGCCCAGCGGCTCGACGGCGGCGCCGGCGCCCGGCTCGCGCTGACGGCCGGCGAGCGCCCCGAGCGCCTGCCCCTCTCCTCCGCCCAGCAGCGGCTCTGGCTGATCGACCGGATGGAGGGGCCGAGCGCGCTCTACAACATGCCGCTCGCGCTGCGCCTCACGGGCCCGCTCGACCCGGCCGCACTCGAACGCGCCCTCGGCGACCTCGTCGCCCGGCACGAGATCCTGCGCACCGTCATCGCCGAGCACGACGGCGAACCCCACCAGCTGGTCCTCGCCCCCGCCGAGGCGGCACTGCCCGTCGAACCGCTCGACTGCGCACCGGAGTCGGTGGAAGCCGAGATCGACCGGGCCGTCCGCCGCCCCTTCGACCTGGCCGCCGAACCGCCCGTGCGGGTCACCCTGCTCCGGGTCGCCGCCGAGGAGCACGTCCTGGTCGTCGCCCTGCACCACATCGTCGGCGACGGCTGGTCGATGGGCCCGCTGCTGCGCGACCTCACCGCCGCCTACACCGCCCGCAGCGAGGGCTCGGCGCCCGACTGGCAGCCGCTGCCCGTCCAGTACGCGGACTACGCGCTGTGGCAGCGCGAGCTGCTCGGCGACGAGGACGACCCCGAGAGCCTGGCCGCACGCCAACTCGCCTACTGGCGCGACACTCTGGCCGACCTCCCGGAGGAGCTCACGCTCCCCGTCGACCGGCCGCGCGGAGCCCGCGCCGACCACCGGGGCGACCGGGTCGCCCTGCCGATCGACGCCGCACTGCACCGGGCCCTGGTCGAGTTGAGCCGCGAGCACCGGGTCACCCTGTTCATGACCTTCCAGGCCGCGCTGGCCGCGCTGCTGACCCGGCTCGGAGCCGGTACCGACGTACCGATCGGCTCGGTGGTCGCCGGCCGCTCGGACGAGGCGCTCGACGACCTGGTCGGCTTCTTCGTCAACACACTGG
>NZ_JBHXNP010000070.1:0-49157 GCF_042719495.1 Streptomyces sp. NPDC058525 | reverse complement strand
CCAACCCAGCCCCAGCCCGCCCAGCCACCCCCACCCCCCCCCCCCCCCCCCCACCCCCCCCCCCCCCCCCCCCCCCCAAAACCCCCCCCCCCCCCCCCCCCCCCCCCCCCCCCCCCCCCCCCCCCCCCCCCCCCCCCCCCCCCCCCCCCCCCCCCCCCCCCCCCCCCCCCGGGGCCCCCCCCCCCCGCCCCCCCGGGGCCCGGCCCTGGCTACCGGGGCCGCCGGGGTCCCACCCCCCGGGCCCGGCCCTCCGTACGCCGACTGCCCCGCGGGGACTAGGCGCTGAGCCGGAACTGCTCGCCCAGCTCGCGGAAGACCGCGCCGTTGAAGTCGAAGGCGCGCTTGCACTCGTCGACGATGCGCTGCTTCTCCAGGTCGTCCGCCGCGATGGCGTCCAGCAGCTCGCGGTAGGTCCGCTTGAAGGCGGCCGGGTTGGAGATGTCCGCGAAGACGTAGAAGCGGACCCCGTCGCCCTTGCGCTCGAAGCCCCAGGTGCGCTCCGCCTTGTCGCGGATGATCTGGCCGCCGGAGAGGTCGCCGAGGTAGCGGGTGTAGTGGTGGGCGACGTAGCCGCCGGGCCACTCGGCCGAGCACTGGGCCACCCGGGCGGCGTAGGCCTCGGTCGCGGGCAGCGCCACGACGTGCTCGCGCCAGTCCGGGCCGAGCAGGTGCGCGAGGTCGCGCTCGATCTCGGCGACGCGCATCAGCTCGGGCTGGATGAACGGACCTGCGACCGGGTCGTCCTTGAGGGACTCGGCGGCGTCCTCCAGGGCCCGGTACACGAACCACAGCTGCTCGGTGTAGCGCGTGTACGCATCCACTCCGAGGCGACCGCCGAGCAGGTCGCTCATGAAGGTCGACGTCTCTGCTTCGGTGTGCTGCTCGTGCGAGGCGACGCGGATGACCGTAGAGAAGGCGTCCAACACGGACCTCCAGAAAGAGTAAACAGACGTGGCGGCATGCCCGCCACGTCCGATCCTCCTACTTAGGCATGCCTAAGTCAATGAGTTCCCGACGCCTTGTCGGTAAAAAGCGGCGGCCGCGGACGCGGCTACGGAAGCGTCAGGATCTCCGCCCCTTCGTCCGTCACGACGAGCGTGTGCTCGAACTGCGCGGTCCGCTTGCGGTCCTTGGTGACGACGGTCCAGCCGTCGGCCCACATGTCGTACTCGTGGGTGCCCAGGGTCAGCATCGGCTCGATGGTGAAGGTCATCCCGGGCTCGATGACGGTGGTGGCGTGCGGGCTGTCGTAGTGCGGGATGATCAGGCCGGAGTGGAACGACGAGTTGATGCCGTGACCGGTGAAGTCCCGGACCACGCCGTAGCCGAAGCGCTTCGCGTACGACTCGATGACCCGGCCGATGATGTTGATCTGGCGGCCCGGCTTGACGGCCTTGACGGCCCGGTTCAGTGCCTCCCGGGTCCGCTCCACGAGCAGCCGCGACTCCTCGTCCACCTCCCCGCACAGGTAGGTGGCGTTGTTGTCGCCGTGGACCCCGCCGATGTACGCGGTCACGTCGAGGTTCACGATGTCGCCGTCGCGCAGCACGGTGGAGTCCGGGATCCCGTGGCAGATGACCTCGTTCACCGAGGAGCACAGCGACTTGGGGAAACCCCGGTAGCCCAGCGTCGACGGGTAGGCGCCGTGGTCGCACATGTACTCGTGAGCGACCCGGTCCAGCTCGTCGGTGGTCACCCCCGGCGCGATCAGCTTGGCGGCCTCCTCCATCGCCTGGGCGGCGATGCGGCCGGCGGTGCGCATGGCCTCGATGGTCTCGGCCGACTGCACCTCCGGTCCGGTGTACGGGGTGGGTGCGGGCTTGCCCACGTACTCGGGACGGCGGATGTTTCCGGGAACGGAACGGACGGGAGAGAGCTCGCCTGGTACGAGCAGCGACTGGCCAGACATGCAAGCGAGTGTATCCAGCGGGGATGGGGCAGCATGGCGGCAGAGAGCGGTAGCGGCGGTATCGAGAGGAGCCCGACAGCGATGGCCCTGTTCAAGAAGCGCCAGGTGGGCAAACCGGGCGAATGGTACTACTGCCTGGTCCACCAGAAGGTCGAGGAAGGCCCCGAGTGCCCTGCCAAGGACCGCTTCGGTCCGTACGGGACCCGGGAGGAAGCGGCCCACGCCATGGAGACGGCACAGGAACGCAACCTCGAATGGCAGAACGACCCCAAGTGGAACGACAAGTCCCGGGAGGAAGGCGGCGGCGCCGCGGGCACGGCGACCTGACGGCGGGCTACCAGCGGCTGGGCGGCGGCGCGGTCAGCTGATCGGCCAGCCGCGCCAGCCGGTCCCGGAAGCGGCGCGGCCCGCGCTGCGCCGGCAGGCTGTTCTCCCCGGCCGCCGCGCTGACCAGGTGCTGCAGGGTGTCCAGATCCATCCCCCAGCCGTCCGCGGGCAGCGGCGTCCCCTGCGCGGGGCCCGCCGGCACCGAGAGCGCGTCGTGTGCGAGCGCGCCCAGGTCCGGATCCCCGCCGTCCAGCGACAGTACGGTCGCCCCCGCGCGCCGGGCGTCGTGGACGCGCTCCAGCAGCCCCTCGCCCGGCTCCCCGGGAGCCACCACCAGCACCGTGTGCCCGCGCCGGGCGGCCGCCAGCCTGCCCAGCCCCACCGACAGGTGCGGCGGCTGCCCGGGCCGCACGCGGTGGCGCACGAGGGTGGGCGCCAGCTCCGGCAGCCCCGACCAGGCGGCCTCGTCCACGAGGTGCGCGGCCAGGTGCCAGGGCTCGTACCGCTCGGTCCCCACGAGCAGCAGGTTCCCGCCGGCCGGCACGACCGAGCGGCGCAGCGAGCCCGCGAAGCGGCGGGCGGCGCCGGGCCACTGCGTACCGGCGAGGACCTCGCGCAGCAGCGCGACTCTCACGGCATCCATGGCGGCATCCTGCACCATCAACCGGACAAGCGTGACCACTTCGCCCCCCTCCCCACCCCCTCCTTTCCCTCCTCCCTTCTCTCCTCCCTTCTCTCCTCCTCTGAGGTACTCGGCAGTACCCTCGCCCCCATGACCTCCACAGACAGCACGCAGCAGCCCCCGGCGAAGGCCCCCGCCAAGGACCCGTGGGACCTCCCGGACGTCTCCGGCCTCGTCGTCGGCGTCCTCGGCGGCACCGGCGACCAGGGCCGCGGCCTGGCCTACCGGCTCGCCCGGGCCGGCCAGAAGGTGATCATCGGCTCCCGCGCCGCCGACCGCGCGCACACCGCCGCCGAAGAGCTCGGCCTCGGCGTGGAGGGCGCGGACAACGCCGAATGCGCGCGCCGCAGCGACATCGTGATCATCGCGGTGCCGTGGGAGGGCCACGCCAAGACCCTCGAAGCCCTCCGCGAGGACCTCGCGGGCAAGCTCGTCGTGGACTGCGTCAACCCGCTCGGCTTCGACAAGCAGGGCGCCTACGCCCTCCAGGTCGAGGAGGGCAGCGCCGCCCAGCAGGCCGCCGCCCTGCTCCCGGACTCCCGCGTCACCGCGGCCTTCCACCACCTCTCGGCGGTCCTGCTCCAGGACGAGTCGATCGACGAGATCGACACCGACGTCATGGTCCTCGGCGAATCCCGCGCGGACACCGACCTCGTCCAGGCCCTCGCCGCCCGCATCCCGGGCATGCGCGGCGTCTTCGCGGGCCGCCTGCGCAACGCCCACCAGGTCGAGTCCCTGGTCGCCAACCTCATCTCGACCAACCGCCGCTACAAGGCCCACGCGGGCCTCCGCATCACGGACGTCTGACCGGGCGGGCCGGCCGGACGCCCGCCCTTACGGGAACACTGCGGGGCATGGGAGACACTGGAGGGGCTCGGCCCCGTTCAGTGTTTTCGAGGAGCTCCTTCCATGCCCCGCCTTGCCGTCTTCGCCGTTGTCGTCTGCGTTCTCGCCATCGCCGCGGCCGTCGTCGCCTTCGTCGAGGGCAGTTTCATAGGGATCGTCTGGGTGCTGCTGGCCGGGCTCACGTCCAACATGGCCTGGTACTACATCCGCAAGGCGAAGGCCGAGAAGGCGGCCCGCGCCTCCTAGGGGCGGGCTAGCCCTGCGGGACCTCGCACAGGCCGTCGGCCTCCTGCCAGAAGCGGTAGAGGTCGCGGCCGCAGTACGTCTCCAGGTCCGACACGCCCAGGCCGGTCAGGATGTCGCGCACCACGTCGAAGAAGAACGCGTTGACCTCCGGGATCCACAGCAGAGCGAACACCGCGATCAGGCCGAACGGCGCCAGCGGCTCCACTTCGCGGCGGATCCGGTACGGGAGCCAGGGCTCGATCACCCCGTAGCCGTCGAGGCCCGGCACCGGCAGGAAGTTCAGGATCGCCGCCGAGACCTGGAGCAGCGCCAGGAAGGCCAGCGCGTAGCGGAAGGCGAGCGGGACCCCGTCCAGGGCGTCCAGCCAGAACGGGGCCGTGCACACCACGGCGAAGGCCACGTTGGTCAGCGGGCCCGCCGCCGAGATGAGGCTGTGCTTCCAGCGGCCCTGGATGCGGTCGCGCTCGATGTACACCGCGCCGCCGGGCAGGCCCAGCCCGCCCAGGATCACGAAGAGCACCGGCAGGACGATGCTGAGCAGCGCGTGCGTGTACTTGAGCGGGTTCAGCGTCAGGTAGCCCTTGGCGCCCACCGACAGGTCGCCGCCGTGCAGCGCGGTGCGGGCGTGCGCGTACTCGTGCAGGCAGAGGGAGACCACCCACGCCGAGGTCACGAACAGGAACACGGCGAGCCCGGTGCTCGTCGAGTACCCCGTCCACACGGCCCAGCCGGTGACCGCCATGACGGCCGCGATGCCGAGGAATACGGAACTGATCCGCCGCTCTCCGCGGCTGCCCTGGTGAACCATGCCGCGAAACCTATCCCGGTTGCCCTACGGAAATAAGGTCGGGGCCGGGCGCCGGTCCGGGGACAATGGGCCGGTGCGTTACGCGATTCTCGGTACGACCCAGGCCATGCGCGACGACGGGAGCCCCGTCGCCGTGGGCGGAGCGCGCCTGCGGGCGCTGCTGACCGCGCTCGCGCTGCGGCCCGGCCGGGCGGTGACGGCGCACCTGCTGGTCGCCGAGGTGTGGGACGGCGACCGGCCGGCCGACGCGCCGGCCGCGCTCCAGGCGCTGGTCGCGCGGCTGCGGCGGGCGCTGGGGCACGAGGCCGTGCGCTCCGCCGAGGGCGGCTACCTGCTGGCCGCCGACCGCGAGGACGTCGACCTGTACCGCTTCGAGCGGCTGGCCCGGGCCGGCGCCGAGGCCCTGGAGAACGGGGACCCGGCCAAGGCCGCCGCCCTGTACGAGGAGGCCCTCGCCCTGTGGCGCGGCCCCGCCCTCGCCGACCTTCCCGACCCGGCCGCGGAGTCCGCGCGCTGGGACGCCGTACGGATGGACGCGCGCCGGGGCCGGATCGCCGCGGCCCTGGCCCTGGGCGGGGCGGAGCAGGCCCTGCCGGAGCTGACCGCGCTGTGCGCGCGGCAGCCGCTGGACGAGTCCCTGCAGGCTCTGCGGATCCGGGCGCTGCGCGACGCGCACCGCCCGGCGGAGGCCCTGGAGGCGTACGACACCGTCCGCCGGGACCTGGCCGCCCGCCTGGGCACCGACCCGGGCCCCGCCCTGCGCGCCCTGCACGCCGAGCTCCTGAACCCCCGGCCCGAGCCGGTCCCGCACTCCGCCTCCGAGCCGCCCGGCCGGTTCAGGCCCGGGCCGTCCGGGCCGCCCGAGCAGCCCGGCCGGCAGCCCGCGCAGGGCAACCTGCGGGCCCGGCTCACCACCTTCGTCGGGCGCGAGGAGGACATCCGCGACATCGGCGGCGACCTCGCCCGCGCCCGGCTCGTCACTCTGCTCGGCCCCGGCGGGGCGGGCAAGACCCGGCTCTCCCAGGAGGCCGCCGAGGCGCAGGACCCGGACGGCTGGCCCGACGGGGTGTGGCTCGTCGAGCTGGCACCCATCGACGGGCCTGCCGACCCGGAGGACGTGGCCGAGGCCGTGCTCGCCGCGCTCGGCGCGCGCGAGACCAAGCTGCGCGGCGCCGCCGCCGAGGAGCTGCGGGCGCTGACCGACCGCACCGGGGACGACCCCCTCGACCGCCTCGCCGAGCACTGCGCACGCCGGCGCCTCCTGCTGCTCCTCGACAACTGCGAGCACGTCGTCGAGGCCGCCGCCGAGCTCGCCGAGCGGCTGCTCACGCACTGCCCCGGCATCCGGATCCTGGCCACCAGCCGCGAACCCCTCGGCGTGCCCGGGGAGACGCTGCGCCCGGTGGAGCCGCTGCCCGACCCGGTCGCGCTGCGGCTCCTCGCCGACCGCGGCGCCGCCGCCCGCGCCGGGTTCACCGTGGCCCAGGACCCGGCCGCCTGCGCCGAGATCTGCCGCCGCCTCGACGGGCTGCCGCTGGCCATCGAACTGGCCGCGGCCCGCCTGCGGCTGCTCACCCCGCGCCAGATCGCCGACCGCCTCGACGACCGGTTCCGGCTGCTGACCAGCGGCAGCCGGACCCTGCTGCCCCGGCAGCAGACCCTGCGCGCCGTCGTCGACTGGTCCTGGGACCTGCTGGAGGAGCCCGAGCGCACCGTCCTGCGCCGGCTGTCCGTCTTCGCGGGCGGCTGCGACCTCGCCGCCGCCGAGACGGTGTGCGCCGGGGGAGTCCTCGACGTCGCCGGGACGCTCGGCTCCCTCGTCGACAAGTCCCTGGTCGTCGCGGCCCCCGGCCCCGACGGCTCCGACATGCGCTACCGCCTGCTGGAGACGGTCGGCGAGTACGCCGCCGAGCGCCTGGCCGAGGCCGGCCGCGACCGGGAGGACACCGAGCGCCGCCACCTCGTCCACTACCGCGAACTGGCCCGCACCAGCGAGCCGCTGCTCCGCGGCCACGGCCAGCGGGCGGCCGCCGACCGGCTCGCCACCGAGTACGAGAACATCCGTACCGCCCTGCGCAAGGCCGTCGCCGCCCGCGACGCCGACGAAGTGCTCTGCCTCATCCACTCGCTGGGCTGGTACTGGCACATGCACGACCTGCGCGCCGAGTCCCGGCACTGGAGCGACGCGGCCGCGGCCCTCGGCCCCGACCCGTTCGCCGGGCCGGTGGTCGCGCCGGCCGAGCCGGTGTACGAGCGGCTCGTCGACAGGCCCCCGCCCTACGCCGGCGAAGCGCTCACCGAGGCCTGGCGCGCCGTCCACCTGGTCCGGCTGGCCTCCCGCGACCAGACCAAGGCCGACTGGAACAGCCCGGACGTCCGCGCCCAGGTCGACGGGGTGATCGCCGCCTACCGCCCCGGACTCCCGCAGACCTGCCGGACCCCCGCCTCCCTCTGGGTGTACGCCGTCATGATCGCGGGCGATCCCGGACGGCTCCAGCGGGTCATCGACGCGACCGTCGACACCGCCCGCGAGCTCGGCTACCGCTGGGAGCTGGCCTCCGCCCTCCAGCTGCGGGCCAACATCCTCGCCAACCGGGCCGACTGGGCCGGCGACGCCTCCCGCGACGCCGACGAGAGCCTCGCCCTGTTCCGTGAGCTCGGCGACGCCTGGGGCTGCGCCGAGGCGCTCTCCGCCCGCGCCGAGTCCCTGGAGAAGCGCGGCGAGTACGCCCTGGCCGCCCGGGACTTCCGCGAGGCGATCGCGTACGCCGAACGCCTGGGCGCCAAGGCGCAGGTGACGGTCCTGCGGGTACGGATGGCCGGGACCCTCAGCGAGAGCGGCCGGATGGAGGAGGCCGAGGAGATCCTCACCGGGATCGTCGCCACGGTGCAGCAGTACGGCAACGAGGCCATGCCTGCCGCCCGGATGTTCCTCGCGGGCATCCTGGGCCGCACCGGCCGCATCCCGGAGGCCCGCGCCCATCTCCAGACCCTGCGCGACGAGTTCGCCTTCGGCGCGTTCGCGATCTTCGACGGCTTCCTGCTCGGCACGCTGGCCTGGCTGGCGAACCAGGAGGGCGAGTACGAGGAGTCGCTGACCCTGCTGCGCCAGGCGATGGCCACCGTCCAGGACCCGCTCGCCCGGATGGTGGCGCCGCAGATGCCGACGGTCTACCTGGTGACCGCGGCGTGCTCGCTGGCCGCGCTCGGCGGCCCGCGGCGGGAGTACGACGCCGCCCGGCTGCTCGGCGCCTACCGGGCGCTGCTGCCGCCCGGGCACTTCCCCGTCAGCACGGAACGCGAGGACGCCGCCCGTGTGGAGGAGCTGGCGCGGGCGGCGCTCGGCGAGGCCGGCTACGAGGCGGCGTACGCCGAAGGCGGCGGCCTCACCCTGGAGGAGGCCACCGCCCTCATCTGACCCGGCCCCCGGCCGGAGCCCGTCCGGGACGCGATCCGGAACGGACCGGTCCGCGGATCAGGTCTTCTGGCGGAACTTGCGCACCGCGAGCGGCATGGTGACGGCGGTGATGGCGACCGACCAGGCGAGGGTCATCCACACCGAGTCGCCGACCGGACCCCCGTTGATCAGGGCGCGGGCCGCGTCGGCCAGGTTGGACAGCGGGTTGTAGTCCGTGAAGGACTGCAGCCAGCCCGGCATCGTGGACGGCGGGGCGAAGATCGAGCTGCCGAACTGCAGCGGCATCAGGACCAGCATCGCCATGCCCTGGACGGCCTGCGCGGTCTTCATGGTGAGACCGAGCAGGATGAAGATCCACATCAGCGAGGCGCCGAAGACGGCCGAGAGGCCGATGGCCAGGAACAGGTCCAGGACCGAGGACTTGATCGACAGGCCGAGGATGAAGCCGACACCGAGCAGGATCGTGATGGCCACCATCATCCGGCCGAGCTCAACGACGATCTTGGCGAGGAGTACGGAGGACCGGGCGATCGGCATGGACCGGAAGCGGTCCATCACGCCCTTCTTGAAGTCGTCGTTGACCCCGGTGCCGACCGCCATGGCGATGTTCATGCCCATCATGGCCATCAGGCCCGGGACCACGTAGTTCACGTAGTCCGCCTGGTTGCCCTTGCCGGAGATCGCGCCGCCGAAGACGAACACGAACAGCAGCGTGAAGATGATCGGCATGAACAGGACGTCGAACATCGACTCGGGGTCCTGCTTGATCTGCAGGGCGTTGCGGCGCACCAGGGCGCCGATGTGCCGCAGGTTGGCCCGCAGGCCGATCCGGCCCTCCCCGGGCAGAGGGGCCGCGGCGGCCCGGACGGGCGTGTTCCCGGCGGGCTGCTTCGTCGTGGTTACCGTGCTCATGCCGCGACTTCCTCGGTCATCTCGGTGGTGGGCTTCTGGCCGGTGATCGACAGGAACACCTCGTCCAGGCTGGGCAGGTAGGTGCCGAGGTCGGCGATCGCGTACCCGCGGGCGGCCAGCAGGCCGACCACCGCGGTCAGCTGCTCGTCGCTCAGGATCGGCACCAGCAGGACGCCCTCGTCGGGCACGGCCTGCGAGCCGGCCACGCCGTCGAGCCCGGCCTCGGCCAGCGAGCGGGCCATGCCCGGCAGGTCGGCGGAGTCCACGGGGCGCAGCCGCAGCGTGCGGCCGCCGACCCGGGCCTTCAGCTCGTCGACCTTGCCGTTGGCGATGACCTTGCCGCGGTCGATGACCGTCAGCTCGCTGGCGAGCTGCTCGGCCTCCTCCATGTACTGGGTGGTGAGCAGCACGGTGGCGCCCTCGGCGACCAGCCGCTGGACCTCGTCCCACACCTCATTGCGGGTGCGGGGGTCCAGGCCCGTCGTCGGCTCGTCCAGGTAGAGCACGGCCGGGTTGCCGATCAGCGAGGCCGCCAGGTCCAGGCGCCGGCGCATGCCGCCCGAGTAGTTCATGGCGGCCTTCTTCGAGGCCTCGGTCAGCGAGAACCGCTCCAGCATCTCGTCCGCGCGCGACCGGGCGTCCTTGCGGGACAGGTCGAGCAGCCGCCCGATCATGTAGAGGTTCTCCCAGCCGGAGAGCTTCTCGTCGACCGAGGCGTACTGGCCGGTGAGGCCGATGGTGCGGCGCAGCTGCCGGGGCTGGCGGACCACGTCGAAGCCGGCGACCCGGGCCGTGCCGGCGTCCGGGACGATCAGGGTGGACAGGCAGCGCACCAGGGTGGTCTTGCCGGCGCCGTTGGGTCCCAGGACCCCGAGGACGGTGCCCTCGCGGACGTCCAGGTCGACACCGTCCAGGGCTTTCGTCTCGCCGTAGTGCTTGACCAGCCCCCGTACTTCCACGGCGTTGGGGTTCTTGTCGTTTCGCGTCATGCCCACCATGGGACCAGGTGCCACTGACAAAGCACCGACAGCCGGCCGACAGGCGTGCGACGGCCCGCCGACATCGCGTCGGCGGGCCGTCGGTCGCTGCCGTGCCGGCCGCTAGTGGAAGGCGTGCTCCGCCTGCGGGAACGATCCGCCCACGACGTCCGCGGCGAAAGCCTTGGCCGCGTCGTTCATGGTCTGGCGCAGGTTCGCGTACTGCTTCACGAACTTCGGCATCTTCCCGCCGGTCAGGCCCATCATGTCGGTCCACACCAGCACCTGCGCGTCGCACTCCGCGCCCGCGCCGATGCCGACCGTCGGGATGTGCAGGGACCGGGTGACCTCGGCGGCCAGCTCGGCCGGGACCAGCTCCAGCACCACGGCGAAGGCTCCCGCGTCCTGCGCGGCCTTGGCGTCGCGCAGCAGCTGGTGCGCGGCCTCGTCGCTGCGGCCCTGGACCCGGTAGCCCATGGCGTTGACGGACTGCGGGGTCAGGCCCAGGTGGGACATGACCGGGATGCCGGCCTGCACGATCAGCTCGGTCTGGGCCAGCGAGCGCTCGCCGCCCTCCAGCTTCACGGCTCCCACGCCGGCCTCCTTGACGAGGCGGGTGGCGCTGCGCAGCGCCTGCACGGCGCCTTCCTGGTACGAGCCGAACGGCAGGTCGCCGATGACCAGGGCGCGGCTCGTGCCCCGTACGACGGCCGCCGACAGCATGGTCATCTGGTCCATCGTGACCGGGACGGTGGTGTCATAGCCCAGGTGGCAGTTGCCCATGGAGTCGCCGACGAGGATCACGGGGATGCCGGCCTCGTCGAACACGGACGCGGTCATCGCGTCGTAGGCGGTCAGCATGGGCCACTTCTCGCCGCGTTCCTTGGCGAGGCTCAGGTCTCGGATGGTGAGACGCCGGGTGCCCGTGCCCCCGTACAGGGTGGGGCCCGACGGAGAGGCTGCTGCGGGTTCGCGGGCAGGCGAAACGGCATGCGTCATTGCAACTGCTCCTTGTGTCATCTCGAGGCGCCCTCACGGCGTCCCCGGACTCACCCCCCATGGTGACACCCGGGTGGCCCGTGGCGGAAGTGGCCGCGGCGGCGGGCCGGACCCGCCCCGCCCGCGCCCGGCCCCTGCCCTACTCCCGCACCACTCCCGCCCCACCCCCGACCCACTCCCGCTCGAGCCAATGTGAGCGTTTCGTGACAAGCGGAACCCGTGGCGCACGGACGTTCGTCCTCCGGAACGTACGGCCGCGACAGGCGGTCGTCAGGTAGCGCACGGAAGGCTCCGTACATCGCCTAGGGTCAAGGGGCGGGGACGGAGCGCGAGCACGGCAGTGAGGGCAGCGGCATGGCACAGGCGTACATGACGGAAAAGGGGAACGGCGGCTCGGAGCCCGAGCCCTCCGCATCCCGCTTCCGACGCCGGCTGGCCGAGCTGCGGGGCGACCGGGGGATCTGGCGGCGCGGGCTCGTGCTGGCCGGGTTCTCCGTACTGATCTCGCTGGTCATGATCTTCCACGCGCAGCTGCCCAACGACGTGGGCAACCTCGGCAGCCTCACCGAGACCTTCCTGCCCTGGCTGGGCCTGGCCGTGCCGGTGCTGCTGGCCGCCGCCCTGTTCCGCCGGTCGGCGACCGCGCTCATCGCGATACTGCTGACGGCCGTGGTCTGGGTGAACCTGTTCGGCGGCCTGGTCACCGACAAGTCCGGCGCCGGCGGCAACCTCGCCGTCGCCACCCACAACGTGGACGCCGACAACGCCGACCCGCGCGGAACCGCCGAGTCCGTGGCGAAGTCCGGAGCCGACGTACTGGCCCTGACCGAGCTCAAGGGAAGCGTCGTCCCGGTCTACGAGAAGGCCCTGGCGGACACGTACAAGTACCACTCCGTCGAGGGCACGGTCGGCGTCTGGAGCAAGTACCCGCTGACCGCGAGCAACCCCGTCGACATCAAGATGGGCTGGACCCGGGCCATGCGCGCCACCGTCGACACCCCGCACGGGCAGGTCGCCGTCTTCGTCGCCCACCTGCCCTCGGTACGGGTCAAGCTGAACGCCGGCTTCACCGCCAACCAGCGCGACAACAGCGCGGACGCGCTGGGCGCCGCGCTCGCCGCCGAACCCCTCAAGAAGGTCATCCTGCTCGGCGACCTCAACGGCACCATGAACGACCGCGCCCTGTCCGAGGTCACCTCGCAGATGCGCTCCACGCAGGGCGCCGCGGGCGACGGCTTCGGCTTCAGCTGGCCCGCCCAGTTCCCGATGGCCCGCATCGACCAGATCATGGTCCGCGGGATCACTCCGGAAGCCTCCTGGACCCTCCCGCGCACGGGCAGCGACCACCTGCCGATCGCCGCGCGGCTGAAGGTGTAGGGCGGCAGTCCGCCCCCTTCCGTACGAGCGGGCGCGGCGGTCAGGCGTGTTCGCGCCAGCCGTTCGTGATCGGCAGCCGGCGGTCCTTGCCGAAGCCCTTCGCGGAGATCTTCGTGCCCGGCGGGTACTGGCGGCGCTTGTACTCCGCCGTGTCCACCATCCGCAGGGTCTTCGCGACCAGCTCCCGGTCGAAGCCGGCCGCGACGATCTCCTCCAGGCCCTTGTCGCGGTCCACGTACAGGGCCAGGATCGCGTCCAGCACCGGATAGTCCGGCAGCGAGTCCGTGTCCACCTGGCCCGGGCGCAGCTCGGCGCTCGGCGGCTTCACGATCGAGTTCTCCGGGATCGGCGGGACCTCGCCGCGCTCGGCCGCGGCCCGGTTGCGGTACTGGGCGAGCCGGAAGACGTCCGACTTGTACACGTCCTTGATCGGGCCGTACGCGCCCACCGAGTCGCCGTACAGGGTGGAGTAGCCGACGGCCAGCTCCGACTTGTTGCCCGGGGCCAGCACGATGTGGCCCTCCTGGTTGGAGACCGCCATCAGCATCGTGCCGCGCAGCCGGGACTGGAGGTTCTCCTCGGCGAGGCCGGTCAGGCCCAGCGAGCCCATGTACGCGTCGAACATCGGCTCGATCGGCACGGTGCGGAAGTTCAGCCCGGTCCGCTCGGCCAGCTCGGCCGCGTCGCCCCGGGAGTGCTCCGAGGAGTACTTCGAGGGCATCGAGATGCCGTGGACGTTCTGCGCGCCGACGGCATCGCAGGCGATCGCGGCGACCAGCGCGGAGTCGATGCCGCCGGACAGCCCGATCAGGACGGATCGGAAGCCGTTCTTCCGGACGTACGCGCGCAGGCCCACGACCAGCGCGTCGTAGACCTCCTCGTCGTCGTCGAGGCGGTCCGCGTACCCGCCGGGGACGACCGGCTCGTACGGCTCGACCGCTTCCTCGGACAGGATCACCCGGTCGATGCGCAGCCCGTCGTCGACCACGCCCTCGAGCGCGGCGGGCTGCGCCGCGGGCAGGTCGAGGTCGACGAGCACGCAGCCCTCGGAGAACTGCGGGGCGCGGGCGATGACCTCGCCGCCGCCGTCGACGACGATCGAGTCCCCGTCGAAGACCAGCTCGTCCTGGCCGCCGATCATCGCCACGTAGGCGAGGGTGCAGCCGGCCTCCTTGGCCCGCTTCCGCACCAGCTCCAGGCGCAGGTCGTCCTTGTTGCGCTCGTACGGGGAGGCGTTGATCGAGATCAGCAGGCCGGCCCCGGCCGAGCGGGTGGCCGGGACCCGGCCGCCCTCCTGCCAGAGGTCCTCGCAGATGGCCAGGGCCACGTCGACGCCCTGCACCCGGACGACCGGCTGGGTGTCGCCGGGCACGAAGTACCGGAACTCGTCGAACACGCCGTAGTTGGGGAGGTGGTGCTTGGCGAATCGCAGCACCACCTCGCCGCGGTGCAGCACGGCGGCCGCGTTCTCCGGGGAGCCGGCCGGGAGGCCGAGCCGGGGGGCCGAGGCGTCGCTGCGGTCGAGGTAGCCGACGATGACCGGCAGATCGCCGAACCCCTCGGCTGCCAGCCGCCGTGCGAGCTCGCGCAGGCCGGTGCGGGAGGCCTCGACGAAGGACTCGCGCAGGGCGAGGTCCTCGACGGGGTACCCGGTCAGCACCATCTCGGGGAACGCCACCAGGTGGGCGCCCTGCTCGGCGGAGTGCCGGGTCCAGTGGACGACCGAGTCCGCGTTGGCCGCGATGTTGCCGACGTGCGAATCGATCTGATTCAGAGCGAGGCGTAGTTGAGGCACGGGGCCCAGTGTAATCGTCTTTCTGACGCGATGTCCTGGGCCCCGGCCGTTTTCCCGCTGCGGACCGCCGGTCAGGTGACGGGGCCGGTGTACTTCACGTCGTCGAGCAAGGTGCCCGCGGAGATGTCCGCGCTGATGCTCGCCGTGCCCTCGGGCACCTCGTACGCGATGACCCCGCTGGCGGACTCGCCGGGCAGGATCGAGCCCCTGACCATCTTCGGGACCCCGCCGCCGGAGCCGCCGCTGTCGAAGACCAGCTCGGCGGTCATGCCCTTGTCGTCGCGGACGTTGGGCACGGCGTAGATCACCTCGTGCGGCTTGGTCGAGCCGTTGGTGATGGTCACCGTGATCTGGATCGCGTTCTTCACCTGCTCGCGGGCGATGATGCCCTTCGGCTGGTACTTCTTCGGCGCCGAGAGGCTCACCTTGACGCCGTTGTCGTACGTGAAGGTCTCGCCGAACGGCAGCGCGCTGGTCAGGCCGGGCACCTGGGTGGGCGAAGGCGAGGGGGAGGGCGAGAACTTGGGCGTCGGCGAGGAGGAGGAGCCGGGGTAGGGGTAGGGGTCCAGCCCGGGGTCGTCCCAGTCGATGCGCCGCTCGGCCCGGTCGGCGGCCTTCTCGACGACGAGGGCGGAGAGGAAGACACCGCCGACGGCCGCCCCGAGGCCGACCACGCCGAGGACGGTCCCGGTGACGGCCATCGCCTTGCGCGGGGCGCCCTTGGAGGCGCGGACCAGCGCGCCGATGCCGAGGCCGAGGGCGGTCGCGGCGAGGATGGCGCCGGCCCAGAAGAAGAAGGGGACGAGGGCGACCAGGATCCCGACGATGCCGACGACGAGGGCGGCCACGGCCAGCCCGTTCGTGGTCGGGAGGCCCTGCGGATACCCGAGGTACGGGGCCCCGCCGTAGCCGGGCGCGGGCTGGGCCCAGGGGTGGGTGGGGCCGCCGGGCCCGCCGGGGTGGCCGGGTCCGCCGGGTCCGAAGCCGCCGCCGGCCGCGGGGTGCGCCGCGGGAGCGGGCGCAGCGGGGGAGGGCGGGGCGAACGGGTTCGGCGCGGGCGCGGGCGCCGGCTGCACCGGGGGTCCGGGCTGCTCGGGCTGCTCGGCCGCCGGGGCGGTGGCCGGTGCCGACGGCTGCTCCGGGAACGCGGTCTGCTCCGGGGCCGGGGGCGGGGTGGGCGCCGGGGTCTGGCCGGGGGCCTCGGGCTTGTCGAGGGACAGCGGCTTGCCGGACGACGGCTCGTCGGACGGCGACGGCTTGTCGGACGGCAGCGGCTTCTCAAGCGACGGGCTGTCGGGGGACGGCTTGTCGAGCGAGGGGCTGTCGGGGGACGGCTTGTCGAGCGAGGGGCTGTCGGGCGACGGCTTGTCGAGGGACGGGCTGTCGGGGGACGGGCTGTCGGGCGGCGACGGGTTTTCGGGCGTCGGCCCGGCGGGCGGCAGTGGCTTGTCCTGGGACAGCGGCGGTTCGGGGGGCGCGGGCTGCGGGAGCGGCTCCGGGGCGGGGGCCGCCTCGGGTATGGGGGTGCCGGCCGGTTCCGTCGGGGGACCGGTCGGCGGGGTGGGCGGGTTCGGCGGGGTGCTCATACCGGCGGAGGCGTCCTTTTTTCGCAGCTGTCCTGATCACCGCAAGGGTGCCACGCCGAGGCCCCTGCCCCCGCCGGGTTTTCCGCGCGTACTAGAGCTGGTAGCCGATCACCGTCATCATCCCGGACTCCGAGTGGTAGACGTTGTGGCAGTGCGTCATCCACAGCCCCGGGTTGTCCGCGTCGAACTCGGCCGTCAGCCTTCCGCCCGGCAGCAGGATCGCGGTGTCCTTGCGGGCCCCGCCCGCCTCGCCGGCCAGCGCGAAGGTGTGCCCGTGCAGGTGCACCGGATGCCACATCGGCGTCGCGTTGCGGAAGTCCAGCCGGACCCGTTCGCCCGCCTTCACCGGATGCCGCTGGTCCGGTGTGTACGGCTTGC
Source organism: Streptomyces sp. NPDC058525 (assembly GCF_042719495.1). NCBI lineage: Bacteria > Bacillati > Actinomycetota > Actinomycetes > Kitasatosporales > Streptomycetaceae > Streptomyces > Streptomyces sp. NPDC058525. The sequence continues at coordinate 32,897 of NZ_JBHXNP010000070.1, read as the reverse complement.
CGTCGAAGGCCCAGTTGTAGCGCGACATCGACCCGGTCAGCCTGATCTGCACCGTGCGGTCCGGCTCGCGCGGGGCCAGCGCCGCGGACTCCGCCGGCCTGAGCACCTCCGCCGTCAGAGGCCGCCCGTCCAGCTCGGCCGGCCGGGTCGCGGCCGTGGGTGCCGTCCCCGCCCCCGTACGCAGCACCGCGAGCGCCGACCGGTCCTTGCCCTCGGCCAGCGCGGTCAGCGGGAACACCCCGTCCTTCGCGGTGACCAGGACGTCGTACCGCTCGCCCATCGCCAGCAGCAGCGAGCCGGTCTTCGCGTGCTCCACCGGGAAGCCGTCCGTGTGGGTGACCGTCAGTTCGTGGTCGCCGAGCGCGATCCGGAAGGCGGTGTCCCCGCCCGCGTTGACCAGGCGCAGCCGGATCCGGTCGCCGGGACGGGCGGTGAAGACCGACGGGTCCTCCGGGACCTTCCCGTTGATCAGGTAGTGCGGGTGGTCGACGTCGCCCGCCTCCCTGCCGAGGACGTCGCTGTCCGCGCCCACCAGGAGCCGCGAGGGCCCGCCGGTGGGGGCAGGACCGCGGTGCGCGGCATGGGCGGAGCCGTTCTGGCCCTTGCGGAGTTCGGCGAGGACGGCGTCCGGGGTCGCGCCGTCGACCCCGTCGATCCAGTCGTCGAGCACCACCACCCACTCCTTGTCGTAGGAGAGGGGCTCCTTCGGGTCCTCGACGATGAGCGGGGCGTACAGGCCGCGGTCCTGCTGGACCCCGGTGTGCGGGTGGAACCAGTACGTCCCCGGTTCGGTCACGGCGAACCGGTACGCGAAGGAGCCGCCCGGGGCGATGTCCCGCTGGGTCAGTCCGGGCACCCCGTCCATGTCGTTGCGCAGCGCGAGCCCGTGCCAGTGCAGGGAGGTGGGTTCGGGCAGGTTGTTGGCGAGGGTGAGGGCGAGGGTGCCGCCCGCGGTGACCCGTACCTCCTGGCCCGGCAGCCGGTCCCCGTACGCCCAGGAGCGGACCGTGTGCCCGCCGCCGAGGTCGAGCGGGGTCGCGGTCGCGGTGAGCCTGACCTCGGTGACCGGTCCGGTGGCCTTGCGGGCGGCCTCGGCGGCCTTGACCTCCGGACCGGCCGGGTCGACGTACCCCTCGGGCCCGTCGGCGGCCGGGCCGCCGTGGTGCATGGACCCGTGGGCGCCCTGCCCGGAGTCCGGTCCGGGAGGGCGGGCGCAGGCGGCGAGCAGACCCAATCCGGCACCCGTCGCGGCGACTGCGGCGGAAGCGCCGAGCACGGCGCGACGGGTGGGAAGAGAGCGCATCGAAGCACCTCACGGGTCGGGTTTGCCGCGCCCCCGAGCGGCGCGGCGGCTCGCCGGGAACTGCACGTCAAGCCCGGACGTTACCCGGGGCAGGTATCCGATCTGAGGACCGACGCCATGTTTGCATAGGATTAGTCACACTATGTCCATACCTGGCCTCTCTTCGCGCCCACCTAGGACGGCCCTGCCCGTAGCCGTCCTCATAGGTCTCGGCGCCGCCGCCTACACCGCGTGGGTGCTCGAAGTCGTCCTTTCCACGGGTCTCAATCCCATCGAAACCTATGTGAGCGAGCTGGCCGCCCAGGACCAGCCGCTCGGCGGCCTGTTCCGGGCCACCGACTTCACCGCCGGATTGCTCGTCTTCCTCGGCGGCACGCTGGCGCTGCTCCGCCTGGCGCGGCATGCGGAATCACGCCGTCCGTGGACGGTGGCCGGGTGGGCGGGGGTCACCCTGTTCGGCGCGGCCACCGCCGCCGACGCCTGGCTGCCGCTGAGCTGCGCGCCCACCGTGGACCCCGAGTGCGCCGCGCGCGAGACCGCCGGGCTCGTCCCCGCCACCCATCAGGCCCATGCCGTCAGCAGCAGCCTGGCCATGACCGGCGCCCTCGTCGGGATCGTGGCCCTCACCCTCGCCGCCCGCCGCTACGGCTGCTTCGCCCCCCTCGCCCGCTACGGACCCGTGCTCGTCGTGCTCGAACTGCTCGCCACCGTCTGGACCCTGTCGGCCATCGCGATGTTCACCGCCGGGCGCGGCACCTGGGCGCTGGGCGCCGGGCAGCGCCTCCAGGTGCTGTTCGTGGCGGTCTGGCTGGGCCTGCTCGCCTACTCGGTCCACCGGGAGCGCCGTACATGAACGCGGGACACGCGAACGCGGGACACGGCGACGCGGGGTACGCAGACCCGGGATACGGGGACGCGCGGTGCGGGGCGCGGTTCGTGCGCCCGGACCCGGACGGGGTCCCGCTGCACGTCGTGGTCGAGGGCGAGGGGCCGGTGGCCGTGCTCAGCGCCGGGCTCGCCATGGCCTGGTTCGACTGGGACGCCGTCGCCGCCCTGCTCGTGGCCGGCGGCCGCACCGTCGTCCGCTTCGACCGCCCCGGGCACGGCCTCAGCGGCCCGGCCGGCGCTCCGGCGACCGCGGCCGGGGAGGCCCACCGGATCGCCGGGCTGCTGGACGCGCTGGGCCTCACCGGCCCCGTCACCGTCGTCGGGCATTCGATCGCCGGATTCCACGCCGAGGCCTTCGCCCGGCTCCACCCGGAGCGCACCGCAGCCCTGGTGCTGGTCGACTCCAGCGTGGAGGAGGCCCCCCGCGCGCTGCTGCCCGGGCCGGTGCGCACCGCGGCCGCCCGCGCGCTCGGCCGGGCCGCGACCGCCGCGGGACTGCCCGCCGCGCTGGGACCCGCGGCCCGGCGGGCGACCGTACGGGCCTCCCGCACCGGCGGCGGTGATCCGGCCGCGCGGGACCTCGTACGCCGCTGCTACCGCACCGGCCGCGTCTGGCGCGGGGCCCTGCTGGAGAACGCGGGCTACCCGGACGCGGCGGCCGAGGTCCTGGCGCTGCGCGGGACGCACCCGCTGACCGCGCCGGCCGCCGTCCTGGCGGGCCACGACGGCTCCGGGGGCCGCGGCGCCCTGCGCTGGCTGGCCCGGCAGGCGGACCTCGCCGACCGGCTCGGGGCCCGCTTCGAGGTCGTCGAGCCCGCCGGGCACCTGGTCATGCTGGACCGCCCGGACGAAGTGGCCCGGGCGGCCTTGCACACCGCGCGGGATCAGGACCGCGCGTAGACCTTCTCGGCCCAGCCGGCGATCTGGTCCTCCGTGAGGTGCTTGGCCAGATCGGCCTCGCTGATCATGCCGACGAGCTTCTTGTCGCGGATCACGGGCAGCCGCTTGATCTGGTGGCTCTGCATCTCCTCGAGCACTTCCGACACGTCCGCGCCCGCGTCGATCCAGCGCGGTGTGCCCTGCGCCATGTCACCGGCCGTCACCTTCGCCGGGTCGTGGCCCTTGGCCACGCAGCCGACCACGATGTCGCGGTCGGTCAGGATGCCGCAGAGCCGTTCCGATGTGTCGCTGATGGGCAGTGCGCCCACGTTGAGGCGGGCCATCAGCTCCGCGGCCCGGTCCAGGGTCTCGGTGGCGGGGATCCACTGGGCCCCGGCGTGCATGATCTCTCCGGCGGTGGTCATCGCATCAACCTCCTGAGCGCCGTTGTGCGGCGGGACGCGGACGCGGCCGCCGCGGCGTCCCCCGGCCGGTACGGGGGAAGGGGGACGTGCAACGGGGGAGTGCACGCCCGTACGGCTGGGAGGCGCCCTCCCACCACCGTACGGGCGTGCGCCGTCACCCGCGCGGCGCAGCCCCGCGCTGCCGGAGCATGTCGGCCATCAGGGTGATCTCCGAGGCTTGCGCGTCGACCATGCCCTGCGCCAGCTCCCGCTCGACCGGGGTCTGGCACTGCTGCGCGCAGCCCTCGGCCATCGCGACGCCGCCGATGTGGTGGTCGGTCATCAGCTGGAGGTAGAGCACCTCGGCGTCCCGGCCGGAGGCCGCGTCCAGCCGGGTCAGCTCCTCCTTGGTGGCCATGCCGGGCATCAGCGCGCCGGGCTTGGCGGCGTGCCCGCCGCCGTGGCCGGCGTGCCCGCTGTCCGGCCCCGAGGTCCCCGACGCCCCCGAGGTCCCCATCCAGGACATGGGCGGCTCGCCCGCCACCACCTTCGGCAGCCCCCACAGGTCCAGCCAGCCGAGCAGCATGCCGCGCTGGTTGGCCTGGGTGTTGGCGATGTCGTAGGCGAGGCTGCGCACCGCCTCGTCCTGGGTGCGGTCCCGCACGATGAACGACATCTCCACCGCCTGCTGGTGGTGCACCGCCATGTCCCGGGCGAAGCCCGCGTCCGGCGAGTGCAGCGCCGGTGTGCGGGCCTGCGTACCGGAACCGCCGGTGTCGCCGGACGCGGCGGTGACCGTGGCCGCCGCCGCGAACAGCAGGGCCAGCAGCACGGCCGTGCCGGCGACCCAGTACGTACGGGGCGTGCGGCGGACGGCGGGGGTGTCGTCGCCGGCCGGCAGGCTCACTGGGCGGCCACCCCGCTGGTGCAGGCCGCGCCCGGCTCCGGGGTCTGCGGGCCCTGCACGTACTTGGTGAAGAACTGCGCCACGCGCGGGTCGTCCGCCTTCTCCACCGTCAGCTGCTTGCCCCAGGCGCTGAGCATGATCGTGCCGGCCTGCTCCTTGACCGGGCTCATCAGCGTGTAGGGGAGGCTGCCCACCGTCTTGGCGAGCTTGTCCACGTCGCCCTGGGCGGCCTTCTCGTTGTACGTCACCCAGACCGCGCCGTGCTCCAGCGAGTGCACGGCGTTCACCTCGGGCACCGGGCTCTTGTAGACGTCGCCGTTGCAGTTCATCCAGCGGGGGTGGTGGTCGCCGCCGACCGGCGGGTTCATCTCGTACTTCACCGGGGTGTCGACGTGGTTGCGGCCGAGGTTCTTCGCCTCCCAGGTCTGCTCGCCGTCGACCGGCGTCTTGCGGGCCAGTTCGACGGCGTCCTTCTTGCGCTGCTCTTCCTGCTTCTGGCCGATCAGCACCCAGGCGCCGAAACCGACCAGGCCGACGACGATGACCGAGGAGGTCGTGATCGCGATGGCCTTGTTGCGCCGGTCGCGCGCCTTTTCGGCCCGGCGCATCTCGGCTATGCGCGCCTGGCGGGAGTGCTGGTCTGGGGTCTTTCCGGACTTGCTGGCCATGGTGCCCTGGTTCCTTCTTCAGAGGGGGGTGGATGGACGCGAAACCGGACCCGTCAGGTCCGCAGCACCTGGAGGGCATGCAGGTCGGGGGCGCGCGCGAGCGCGAGGGGAGCCCGGATCCGGCCCGGCCCGCCGGCCGGGGCCACCGGCGGCGGACTTCCGCCGGCCACGGTCACGGCGGGCGGCGGCACGGGCAGCAGCCCCGGCGTCACGTGCGCGAGGGCCGAGCAGCCGGGGAGGTCGTACGGGGACACGCAGACGGTGTGCGCGGCCAGATGCCCCCGAGGGTGCTCCTGGACCTGCCGCCGGCCTTGGGACTCGGCAGGGGCGGGGGATTCACCGGGCCGCGTGCAGAAGAGCAGCACCCCGAAGACCACGCACGCGAGCGCACCCGCGAGCGCGCGGAAGGCCGCCCGCGGGACGGCGCGCGGAAGGCCGGGGCGTGTGTGACGCCCCCCTCGCGTGTGCTGCCGGCCCCCCATGGGCGCAGATGGTAATGCTCATGACGGGTCCATGGTCAGTGCGGGGGTGCCGCGAGCTGTGCCGGGTGCGTAATGTGGCGGAAACCACCGCTGGCGATACTGGGCCGGCCCGACTGTGCCCACGGCTCGGCGGTGGTGGTGCACAGGCCGTCTGAACTGCGAGGATGAAGGCATGGACAAGCAGCAGGAATTCGTCCTCCGGACGCTTGAGGAGCGCGACATCCGCTTCGTGCGCCTGTGGTTCACCGACGTACTGGGCTTCCTCAAGTCCGTCGCGGTCGCCCCCGCGGAGCTGGAGCAGGCCTTCGACGAGGGCATCGGCTTCGACGGCTCCGCTATCGAGGGCTTCGCGCGGGTCTACGAGTCCGACATGATCGCCAAGCCGGACCCGAGCACGTTCCAGATACTGCCGTGGCGCGCGGAGGCCCCCGGGACCGCCCGGATGTTCTGCGACATCCTGATGCCGGACGGCTCCCCGTCCTTCGCGGACCCGCGCTACGTCCTCAAGCGCATCCTGGCCAAGACCTCGGACCTGGGCTTCACCTTCTACACCCACCCCGAGATCGAGTTCTTCCTGCTGAAGGACAAGCCGCTGGACGGCACCCGCCCGGTCCCGGCCGACAACTCCGGCTACTTCGACCACACCCCGCAGAACGTGGGCATGGACTTCCGCCGCCAGGCGATCACCATGCTCGAATCGATGGGCATCTCGGTCGAGTTCAGCCACCACGAGGGCGCCCCGGGCCAGCAGGAGATCGACCTCCGCTACGCCGACGCCCTCTCCACGGCCGACAACATCATGACCTTCCGCCTCGTCATGAAGCAGGTCGCCCTCGAACAGGGCGTCCAGGCCACCTTCATGCCGAAGCCCTTCTCGGAGTACCCGGGCTCGGGCATGCACACCCACCTCTCCCTCTTCGAGGGCGACCGCAACGCCTTCTACGAGTCGGGCGCCGAGTACCAGCTCTCGAAGGTCGGCCGCTCCTTCATCGCGGGCCTGCTGCGCCACGCCGCCGAGACCGCCGCGGTCACCAACCAGTGGGTCAACTCGTACAAGCGCATCTGGGGCGGCTCCTCCCGCAGCGCCGGCGCGGGCGGCGAGGCCCCCTCGTACATCTGCTGGGGCCACAACAACCGCTCGGCCCTGATCCGCGTCCCGATGTACAAGCCGGGCAAGACGGGCTCCTCCCGCGTCGAGGTCCGCTCGATCGACTCGGGCGCCAACCCCTACCTCACGTACGCCGTCCTCCTGGCCGCCGGCCTGAAGGGCATCGAGGAGGGCTACGAACTCCCGGCCGGCGCCGACGACGACGTCTGGGCCCTCTCCGACGCCGAACGCCGCGCGATGGGCATCGAACCCCTCCCGCAGAACCTCGGCGAGGCCATCGCCCTGATGGAACGCAGCGAACTGGTCGCCGAAACCCTCGGCGAACACGTCTTCGACTTCTTCCTCCGCAACAAGAAGCAGGAGTGGGAGGAATACCGCAGCGAGGTCACGGCCTTCGAGCTGCGGAAGAACCTTCCGGTGCTGTAGGCGCAGCTCAGCTTCGCCGGCGGGATTTTCCGACACTGCGGGCCGGTGGTCGTCGTCGACCGCCGGTCCGTCGTCGTGTCCGGGGGCGGGCAACATCGGGACACCGGTGAAACCCGACCCGGCTCCCGCAGGCTGGTCCGGCGGCCGGGGTACCGATGGTCCCGGCGCGGGTGCGGGAGAAGGGGAGCCATATGAACGCGTCTGCCGTCGTGCGCCCGTTGGCGCCGAGCGAGGTGACGTTCGCGGGCGCCGGTGTGTACACGGGCTTTGCGGTCCGGGTGTCCGGCAGGCTGGACCTCGCGGCGCTCGCCGTGGCCTACGAGGCGCTGGTGCGGGCCTTTCCGGTGCTCGGGGCGCGGTTGGAGCCGGCCTGCGACGGCGGCTTCGATCTCGTGGCCGGGGCGGGGCGGGTGCCGGAGGTCTCGGTGGTGGACGGGGATCCGGATCTCCTGGTCCACGACCAGGAGTTCGACCAGGGTGTCGCGCTCGGCCGGCTGTCCGTCGTGCGCGACGGCGACAGCGCGAGCGTGACGCTGTTCACCCATCACTGCATCGCGGACGCCTGCCACTCGCTGGCCGTCCTCGCCGAACTGTGGTCCTGCTACACCGATGTGGTGAACGGGCTCCCGCCAGAGCGCGAGGTGCGCCCGTACCCGGTGGCGGTCGAGGAACTGCTCGCCGAACGCGGCATCGAGAAGACGGCGATGCCCGCGGTGCGGCCGGCGCCGCCGGAGCGGCCGCAGGCCGGCGAGGAGCCGGCAGTCGTCCGAGCACCGGCCGACGGCGGGCCCGGGCACGTCTCGCTGCTGGTCACGCGGTGCCGGCTGTCGGTCGCCGAGACCGCGGCGCTCGTCGAGTTCGGGCACCGGGAGGGCGTCACGGTCAACGGTCTGGTCTCCGCCGCGATCCTGCTGGGCGACGCCGAGATCCGCGGACTCCCGCTGACCGAGATGACCTACGTCTACCCGGTGGACCTGCGCACCCGGCTCACCCCGGCGGTCGGCGAGACCGACGGCACCAACCTGCTCGGGGCCGCGGTCCACCGGCCCACCGCTGACTCCACCGGGCTGGTCGAACTGGGCCGCTCCATCTGCGCCTCGCTGGCGGAGGCCATCGCCGGGGGAGTCGTGCAGCAGTCGCCGCTGCACATCCCCCGGGGGACCGCGCCGCGCACCGCGCCGCCGCCCCCGGGCCTGCTGATCGCGACCAACTGGGGCCGGGTGCCGGCGCCCAGGATGCCGGAAGGCCTGCGGATCACCGACTTCCGCTCGGCCGTCGTCCCGGCCTCCCGCCCGGACGCGCCGCCCCCACCGCGGCAGCCGGGTGGCGGCTACTGCATCATCAGCACCTTCGCCGGCCGCCTGAGCGTCGAGTTCCACCACACCGCGGCGGATGCCGCGCAGCAGCGTCGCCGCGCCGACACCCTCATGGCCAGGCTGCGCGACGCCGCGTCGGCCCCGTGCCCCTCGACACCGTCTTGGGCGTGAGGGCCCTCGGCTAGCGGGTGCCGCGCCGGCCCGGCCGCCCGCCGCGGCGGCCCAGGCCCGCCGCCACCAGCAGGGCCGCCACCACGAGGATTGCCGCGTCGATCACCAGGACCGTGCGGACCCCGTCGAGCAGCGCCGTCCCCGTCGTGGCCAGGACGCCCAGGAGCGGGATGCCGATGGTCAGGCCGACCTGCTGGGTGGTGGTGACCAGGCCGGTCGCCAGGCCCTGCTCCTCGTCGGGCACGCCGCTCGTCACCACCAGCCCGTACGAGATGATCGCGCCGAGATGGCACATGCTCGCCAGCGAGACGGCCACGGTCGCCAGCAGGGCGCCCGAGTGCTCGCCCGCGCCGAGCAGCGCGGCCGTGAGCACACCCTGGCCGGCCAGGGAGGCGACCAGCGTGCGGCGGGCGCCGAAGCGGCCGATGACCCGGGGCGCGTACGCGCCCGCCAGCACCGAGGCCGCGCCCTGGACGCCGAACACCAGCCCCGTACGGAACGACGACAGCCCCAGCGTCTCCTGGAGGTAGAGCGTCAGCACGAAGACGACCGTCGACATCATCGAGAACGTCACCAGGCCGCCCACATTGCCCCAGGCGACCGTACGCCGCCTCAGCATCGGCAACGAGACCAGCGGAGCGGGGGACTTCGACTCCACCACCGCGAACGCGGTGAGCAGCGCGAGCCCGACGGCCAGCGTGCCCCACACGTCCACACCGCCGAAGCCGCGCTCGGCCGCCGTCGACAGGGAGTAGATCAGCGCGAGCAGCCCGCCGGTGACCGTGACGGCGCCGGGCACGTCCAGCCGCGGCCGCTCGGGCGTACGGGACTCCGGCAGCAGCCCGGGCGCCAGGAGCAGCACGATCACCGAGGCGACCGCGAGCAGCCCCATCGTGGAGCGCCAGCCCAGGGTGTCGGTCATGACACCGCCGAGCAGCATGCCGACGGTGAAACCGAGCGAGAGCAGGGTGCCGGAGATGCCGAGCGCCTTGTCGCGCAGCGGGCCCTCGGGGAAGGTCGTGGTCAGCAGGGACATCCCGGTCGGCACGATCACCGCCGCGCCCAGGCCTTGGAGGGCCCGCCCGGTCAGGAAGGACGCCGGGTCCCAGGCGAGGGTGGCGAGCAGCGAGGCCGCGCCGAAGACGGCGAGGCCGGCCAGGAACAGCTTCTTGCGGCCGAACAGGTCGGCGATCCGCCCGAAGAGGAGCAGGAAGCCGCCGGACGGCAGGGCGAACGCGGTGACCGCCCACTGCAGGGCGGACCGGCTCAGCCCCAGGTCCTCGCCGAGCACCGGCAGGGCCACGTTGAGCACGGAGAAGTCGAGCGCCACCATGAACTGGGCGGCGCAGAGCACGAAGAGGACCAGTCGGGCCCGGCCGGAGAGCCGGTCGGGATCCGGTGCCGCGGTGCGCCGCGGCCCTTCGGTGGTGGTGCCGGGTGTGGTCTGTGTGTTGATCGCCATGGCCACCACCCTCGCGGCCCGGGAATGCCCGTGCAGAGTGGGAACTCATCCTGTTGGCGCTACCACCAGGCAGCTGATCAGGGGGATTTCGTGACGACCGCGTCGGAGCAGCACCGCCGGGCCGAACTGCGCGAGTTCCTCATGAGCAGACGGGCCCGGATCACCCCCGCCGAGGCCGGGCTGCCGGACGGCGGGGCCCGCCGCCGCACCCCGGGCCTGCGCCGGGAGGAGGTCGCGGTGCTCGCCGGGGTGGGGGCCTCCTGGTACCAGTGGCTGGAACAGGGCCGCGACATCACGGTGTCCTCGCAGGTGCTGGACGCGGTGGGCCGGGTGCTGAAGCTCTCCAGCGCCGAACTGCGGCACCTGTACGTGCTCGCCGGGCTCAACCCGCCCGCCCTCCAGGTAGCCCCTGCCGACCGGGACATGTGCCAGGGGCTGCGCCGGCTGATCGACGCCTGGATGCCGTTTCCCGCGCACATCATGGACCGGTACTGGAACACGGTGCTGTACAACGACGCGGCCTCGCTGGTCTTCGGGATGCGTCCGGAGATCGTGCAGAACTGCCTGATCGCCTTCTTCACCGACCCCATCTACCGGGCCCGCTCCACGCACTGGGACGAGGTCGCCTGCCAGGTGGTCGCCCAGTTCCGCGCGGCCTGGTCGGACCACACCGGCGACGAGGGCTTCCGGGCCGTGGTCGAGGAGGCGCGGGAGCTCAGCCCGGAGTTCGCCGAGCTGTGGGGGCGGCGGGACGTCGAGCCCGGCGGCCAGCTCGAGAAGCAGATGGAGCACCCGGTCGTCGGCAGGCTGTACGTGGAGTCGACCCAGCTGCGCGTCCCGGCCCGCCCCGACCTGGTGATCGTGCTCCACACCCCGCTGCCGGGCACCGGGACGGCCGAGAAGCTGGAGTGGCTGACCTCGCCGGAGGGCCGGCGCGGGTCGATGTACCCCCTCGCCGGCTAGGTCGCCTCCTTCGGACCGGCCCCCGCGCGTCAGCGCACCGCGCGGCGCCAGGTGGGCCGGCCGGGGGCCGCGGCCGTCGTGGTCGTGTGGAGCTGTGCGTCCAGGCCCAGCACCGCCATGGTCGCGCCCGCCGGTTCGGCCACGGCCGCCGGCGCGCCCGCGTACAGCATCCCGGACTCCGTCCAGGCGGGCGGGCCGCCCAGTCCCGTCGTACCGACGGTGCCGCTGTCCGCGCGGCCCGAGATGTGCCGGCCCGCGACGCCGACCGCGCCGTAGCCGGCCCGGCCGCCCGCCTCCGCGACGCTGGAGACCTGGAGCTTGTCCGGGCCCGCCGTGACCAGGGCGGAGCGGACGACGCCCGAGTCCGGGCGGCGGAAGTACAGCCGGACGCCCGCGCCCTCCGGGGCCGCCGACAGCGGGACCGTCGTGGCGGGCAGGCCCGTGCGCTGCGGGCCGGCCAGTGGGGCGCCGGGCGCGGCCTGGGTCCAGGCCAGGACCGAGGTGATGGTGGTGACGTACACGTGGCGGCGCCCGGCGGAGTCGACCGCGGTCACCGGGTCGCTCTGCAGGTCCTCGCCGCCCAGCCGGCTCCAGGCGGTGAACCCGCCGTTCGGCTGCTGGGCGGTGGCGCGCAGGGTGCGGCGGGAGTCGCGGACGTAGACGGTGAGCCGGCCGGCCGCGTCCACGGCCGCGGCCGGAGCGCTGATCGCCGAGGTGCCGTCGTCGTCGGCTCGCTCGGGGCTGCCGAGCGACTGCCACGGCCCGAACGGCCCGTCGGGCGCGGACTGGACGGCGTACACGACCTCGCGCCGGTAGTCCTCGGGCCGCGCCGTGCCGAAGACGGTGCGGGTGGCGAGGACCGCGATCCGCCCGTCCGGCAGGCGGGCCGTGGTCGCGCCCGGGTCGATGCCCGTGCCCGGGAGGAGGGACGGGCCCGCCCACTCGCCGCCGGGGTTCCGCGTCCAGAACGCGGTCTGCCCGTCCAGCGTGGCGAAGGCCCAGAGGCGGCCGGGCGTACCCTCGACCAGCCAGGACGTGTGGTCGGCGCGGGTGTAGCGCATCGACTGGGCCCAGTTGCGGCCGGTGGGGTTGCCCGCGACCTTGCGGTCGCCGCAGCCGGAGGGGGAGCCGCAGTAGTCCTGGTGGTCCTGCCAGGCGTACGTCCGCAGGAAGTCGGTCTTCGTCTCGGCCGTCTGCGGGTCCAGCGCGTGCGGCAGGGCGCTGTTGTGGTAGCCGAGGTAGCTCTGCACCGAGAAGCGAGGGCGGTCCGTGTACTGGGCGGCGTAGGCGGCCGAGGCGGCCTGCACGAACCGCGCCCCGTACATGTGGTCCTGGTGGTCGGTGAACCGGCCGGTCTCGCTGAACCGGCCCGGTGTCGGGTCCTGCATCCCTATCGTCGTCGGCCGGTAGCGCGCCAGCACCCCGGCTATCGACTGTATGAGCTGGTCCTTCGTGTACGTGAACTGCTGCTTGACCGGGGTGCCGGAGGTCAGCTGGGCCCCCAGCGCGGGTATTCGCCCGTTCCACAGGCCGCGCAGGCTGTCGGGGGTGTCGGCGCCGGTGCTGCGGGCCTCGCGGAGCTGGAACCACACCAGGTTGACGTGCGGCTTCGCTATCAGGATGTCGAGCTCGGCCTGGCCGCCGCCCGCGGTGGGTATCACGGTGCGCTTCCACGCGCTGGTGCGGTCGCCGGTGGCCATCTGCGCGTAGGCGGAGCGGATGCCGTTCTGCCGGGCCTCCGCGTAGTGGGTGCGGTCGGCGGGCTGCTCGGGGTCTCGGATGGTCGCGCCGCGCGCCTCGTTGCGGCCGTCGGCCTCGCCGGAGGTCAGGTAGGCGGTGGTGACGGGGGCGCCGGACAGCAGCGAGCGGCTGAGGTCGGGGTTCATGAAGAACAGGTCGTCGTCGGGGTGCGCGACGACCTGGACGACCGATCCGGCGGTGACGCTCGCGGGCAGCGCGGCGACGGCGCTCCGCTCCTGGGTGGCCTCGGCCGTCGTCTGCTGGCCGGAGGCGAAGGCGAGCACACCGGTGGAGCCGGCGGTGAGCACGCCGAGCAGCGCCGCGAAGCGGCGGCGGGTCAAGGGCATCGGGCACGCCTAGGGTTCGATCGTCCGGCAGGAAAACCGCTGAGCAGTCAGAGAGAGGCCATTCCGGCGAACTTGGTTCACCGGTTCCGGCTGTGACTGTGGCTTTCCGGAAACGACCGGACGTGATTGTGCCCTGTGGAGATTTTGATCCGGATATGTGACCGAGATGTGGACGCTGTTCGTCCGCACCCTGGATCAACCGGCGTACCGGTGTGGGGTGTTAGCGGTTGAATTTCTGGATTTACGCGGCTTGTGTTGTATGTCCGTATGGTCGCGAGTGGGCGAGGGGTGCACGGACGCGCCGCGGACCCGCTACGGACCCGTTACGGAGCCGCGTTGCGCGGGCCCACCGGCTGCCACGGCGCCAGGTAGGCGTCCGGGGCGTCCGCCGAGGTGGTCACATACAGCCTCGCGTCGAGACCCACCACAGCCAGGCTGACCAGGTTCTTTCCGGTCATCGTCGAGGACGGGGCGCCGACGAACATCAGCGGCGACCGCTCCCAGGGACGGCCCCCGCCGACGTCCGAGCCCAGCTGCCCGCCCGCCGCACGACCCGCCAGCACGTGCCCGCTCGCCGTGACCGAGCCGAAGCCCTTGAGGCCGCCGAGGTCGGTGAGATTGTTCACCTTCAGTCCGCCGTCCCCCGTCATGAGGGCGGTACGGACGTTGCCGGAGCCCGGCTTGCGGAACCACAGCCGCACCCCGCCCTCGCGGCCCTCCGCGGTCAGCGGGAGCGTGGTGTCCGGCAGTCCGGTGGGGGTGACCGGGCCCAGCGGGGCGCCCGGCTTCGGCTGCACCCAGCCCACCACCGTCTTGGACGTGGCCGAGAACACCATCCGCCGGCCGGCGCCGTCGGTCCCGGTGGCCGGGGTGCCGTGCAGGTCGGAGCCGCCGTACTTGTCCCACGGGCCCCAGCTGCCGTCCGCCTGCTGCACCCGGCCGCGCAGGGTGTACGCGCCGTCGCGGACGTACGCCGCCAGCCGGCCGGTGCCGTCGACCGAGACGGCCGGGGAGCTGATGTCGGAGGTCCAGTTCTCGTCCGCGGTCTCGGGGGTGCCCAGCGACTGCCACTCGCCGAACTCCTCGGAGCCGGGGGCCTTCTGGACGGCGTAGACGACCTCGCGCCGGTAGTCCGCGGGCTTCGCGCCGAAGGAGGTGCGGGTGCCGAAGGCGGCTATCCGGCCGTCCTTCAGGGTGACGGTGGACACACCCGGGTCCATGCCGGTGCCGGGCAGCAGGTCCGGGCCGCTCCAGCGGCCGATCAGGCCCTGCCGGTGCCAGACGGCGACCTGGCCGTCGAGCACCTTGAAGGCCCACAGCCCGTGCTCCTTGTCGGAGGCCAGCCAGGAGGTGCTGGTGCCGCGGGCGTAGTTGATGGAGTCCGACCAGTGGTTGCCCGCCGGGTGGTCGGCGACCTTGAGGTCGCCGCAGCCGGCGTCGCTGCCGCAGTGGTTCTGCTGGTCGAGCCAGGCGTAGGTGTCCAGGATGTCCAGCTTCTCCTTGGCCTCGTCCGGGTCCAGGGCGCTGGGCAGGGAGCCGTTGAAGTAGCCGAGGTAGTTCTGCACCGCGAAGTGCGGGCGGTCCTTGACGTCCTTCGCGTACGCGGCGGTGGCCAGCTGCACGAAGCGGGCGCCGTAGAAGTGGTCCTGGTGGTCGGTGTACCGCTTGGTGTCGGGGTACCGGCCGGGCGTCGGGTCCTGGGAGCGGACCGTGGTCGGCTTGTACTGCTCCAGGATGCCGACCAGGGTCTGGACGACCTGGTCCTTGGTGTACGCGAACTTCTGCTTGACCGGGGTTCCGGAGGCGAGCATCGACTCCAGGCGGGGGACCTTGCCGTCCCACAGGCCGTGCAGGCTGTCGGGGACGTCGGCGTAGACGTTGCCGGCCTCGCGCATCTGCAGCCAGACCAGGTTGACCTGGGGCTTGGCGACGAGGACGTCGACCTCGGCGTGGCCGCCGCCCCTGGTCGGGACGACACTGCGCTTCCAGGCGCTGCCGCGGTCGCCGGTGGCCATCTTGGCGTAGGCGGCGCGGATGCCGTTCTGGCGGGCCTCGGCGTAGGCGGGCTTGTTGGGGGCGGTGGTGGCCTGCTTGGCGGAGCCCGCGTTGATGCCGTCTGCTTCGCCGGAGGTCAGGTAGACCGAGGTCACGGGGAGGCCGGCGGATATGGAATAGCGCAGGTCCGGATTCATGAAGTAAAGGTCGTCATCGGGATGCGCGATGATCTGCAGCACCCGGCCGGGGTCGGGCGCGTCCGCGGGGGCCGCGGGGGCGGTGGCCCGGCTGTCGGGCGGCACGGGGGAGGCCAGACGGTCGAGGGCCTCGTTCCCGCGGAGCAGGAGCATGCTGCCGGCGGCGGTGGCCGCGCAGAAGGCGACCACCTTGACGAAACGGGTCCAACGGGTGGCGTGGGGTGGGGTGGCGGGTCCGGTGGTGGGGCTTCCGGTGGCGACGGCTCCGGTGCGGCGGCGGCCGCGCTTGGCCTCCGGGGCCTTTGCGCGCTTGCCGCGGTTGCCGGTGCGCTCGGCCTCACGGGCCAGCCGCGCGGCCTTGCGGCCGCCGGGCACGTCATCCGACTGCGGAACTCCGGCCCCGGGCCGCGCCCCAGGAACCCCGGCCTGACGATCCGACGGGGCTTCGGTCCGGTGACCGGACTGCGGGGGCTGGTGGCCGGACTGGTTGCCGCGCTGCCGGGGCAACGAGGACGGAGCCTCGGCACGGTGGCCGGCCTGCCAGGCTGCCGCAGGCTGCGGCGGGCGGGCCTCGGCCTGGTAGTCGGCATGCCAATGCACTGCCGGTCGAGCCTCGGTCTCGTGGGCCGCGTGCCAACCCGCCGTAGGCCGAGCCTCGGTTTCGTGGGCCGGGTGCCAGCCCGCCGCCGGATGTGCCTCGGGCTGCTGGTCCGGGTGCCAGGGACCTGCCGGTCGGGCTTCGGTTTCGTGGTTCGGGTGCCAGCCTGCCGCGGGTCGCGGCTCGGGGTGGTGGTTCGGGTGCCAGGCTGCCGGGGGCTGGGGCTCGGCGGGGTGGGCGGCGTGCCAGCCCGTCGCAGGCCGAGCCTCGGGGGCATGGGTCGGGTGCCAGACCGCCGCCGGCCGAGACTCGGTTTCGTGGTTCGGGGGCCACGGCGTGGGCGGGTGGGGCTCTCGGGCGTGGGGGTGGTGGTGTGGCGGGGGGCCGGGGGTGGGTGTTTCCGGGTGGGGGCAGGCGGAGCCCGAAGGGGGGCGGGCGTCGGGCATGGGGCTCCTCGCGGCCGGTCGGCGGGGAGTGGGCCCCATCACGCCATAAGTCTTCGGATAATCCGATAAGCCCGCTCATGGTACGTGCCGGTGAGTCGAACGCCTGCTCCGGCTAGGCTCACCTGGAGGTACGCCAGGGCAGTGGCAGCGACGACCGCGGGAGGCGGCGGGATGACAGTCCCGGGACGCAGGAGCAGCACCTTCATCCGGCTGCTCCGCAGCGGATTCACCGACCCCTCGGCCGCCGCCCGGCTGCTCGACGCCGACGCGCTGGCCTCCGTACGCGCCGACCCCGTCCTCCTCGACGCCCTCGGCGCCACCGCCGACCCCGACCTGGCCCTCCTCGGACTCGTCCGGCTCGCCGAGGCACAGCCGCCCGAGGAGCTGTCCCTGCTCCTCGACACCCTGGTCAGCGCCAAGCCGCTGCGCGACCGCCTGCTCGGAGTACTCGGCGCCTCCGAGGCCCTCGGCGACCACCTCGCCCGCCACCCCCGCGACTGGCACGCCCTCGTCACCTACGAGGCCGCCGACCTGCACCCCGGGCTCCCCGAGTTCGAGCGCGGCCTCGCCGACGCCCACGACCCCGTCGCCCTGCGCGTCTCCTACCGCCGCTGCCTGCTCTCCATCGCCGCCCGCGACGTGTGCGGCACCATAGACATCGCCCAGACCGCCGCCGAGCTCGCCGACCTCGCCACCGCCACCCTCCGCGCGGCCCTGCGCATCGCGAGCGCCGCCGCCCCCCAGGACGCCGCCGCGTGCCGCCTCGCCGTCATCGCCATGGGCAAGTGCGGCGGCAACGAGCTCAACTACGTCTCCGACGTCGACGTCATCTTCGTCGGCGAGGCCACCGCCGGCACCGACGAGGGCAAGGGCCTCCAAGCCGCCACCCGCCTGGCCTCCCACCTCATGCGGATCTGCTCCGAGACCACCGTCGAGGGCACCATCTGGCCCGTCGACGCCAACCTCCGCCCCGAGGGCAGAAACGGTCCGCTCGTCCGGACCCTCTCCTCCCACCTCGCCTACTACCAGCGCTGGGCCAAGACCTGGGAGTTCCAGGCCCTCCTCAAGGCCCGCGCCGTCGCCGGCGACCCCGACCTCGGCGCCCAGTACATCGAGGCCATAAGCCCCCTCGTCTGGCAGGCCGCCGAGCGCGAGAACTTCGTCGCCGACGTCCAGAAGATGCGCCGCCGCGTCGTCGACAACATCCCCGCCGCCCAGGTCGACCGCGAGCTCAAGCTCGGCCCCGGCGGCCTGCGCGACGTCGAGTTCGCCGTCCAGCTGCTCCAGCTCGTGCACGGCCGCAGCGACCACACCCTGCACTCCGGCACCACCCTCGACGCCCTGCACGCCCTCGCCGCCGGCGGCTACGTCGGCCGCTCCGACGCCGCCCAGCTCCACGACGCGTACCGCTTCCTGCGCACCATGGAGCACCGCATCCAGCTCTACCGGCTGCGCCGCACCCACCTCGTCCCCGAGGACGAGCAGGACCTGCGGCGCCTCGGCCGGTCCATGGGCCTGCGCACCGAACCCGTCGCCGAACTCAACAAGGCCTGGCGCCGCCACGCATCCGTCGTGCGCCGCCTGCACGAGAAGCTCTTCTACCGACCGCTCCTCGACGCCGTCGCCCAGCTCACCCCCGGCGAGACCCGGCTCTCCCCGCGCGCCGCCGGCCAGCGCCTCGAAGCCCTCGGCTACGCCGACCCGGCCGCGGCCCTGCGCCACCTCGAAGCCCTCGCCTCCGGCGTCACCCGCAAGGCCGCCATCCAGCGCACCCTGCTGCCGGTCATGCTCGGCTGGTTCGCCGACTCCGCCGACCCGGATGCCGGCCTCCTCGGCTTCCGCAAGGTCTCCGACGCCCTCGGCAAGACCCCCTGGTACCTGCGGCTGCTCCGCGACGAAGGGGCCGCCGCCGAGAACCTCGCCCGCGTCCTGTCCGCCGGCCGGCTCGCCCCCGACCTGCTGATGCGCGCCCCCGAGGCCGTCGCCCTGCTCGGCGACCCCGAAGGCCTCCAGCCCCGCACCCACGAGGCCCTGGAACAGGAGGTCCTCGCCGCCGTCGGCCGCGCCGAAACCCCCGAGGCCGGCGTCGCCGCCGCCCGCGGGGTCCGCCGCCGCGAGCTGTTCCGCACCACCGCGGCCGACATCATCCGCTCGTACGGCACGGAGGACAGCCCGGCCGAGGAGGACCACGGAGCCCTCGTCGACCGGGTCGGCGGAGCCGTCTCCGACCTCACCGCCGCCACCGTCGCGGGCGCCCTGCGCGCCGCCGTCGGCTCCCACTGGGGCGACACCCTGCCCACCCGCTTCGCCGTCATCGGCGTCGGCCGCTTCGGCGGCCACGAACTGTCCTACGGATCCGACGCCGACGTCCTGTTCGTCCACGAACCCCGCGAGGGCGTCGACGAACAAGAGGCCGCGAAGGCCGCCCAGACCGTCATCGCCGAGATGCGCCGCCTGCTCCAGCTGCCCACCGCCGACCCGCCGCTGCTCATCGACGCCGACCTGCGCCCCGAAGGCCGCTCCGGCCCCCTCGTGCGCACCTTGGCCTCGTACGCCGCGTACTACCGGCGCTGGTCCCTGACCTGGGAGAGCCAGGCCCTGCTGCGGGCCGAACCGGTCGCGGGCGACGCCGACCTGGGCCGGCGCTTCATCGAGCTGGTCGACCCGCTGCGCTACCCGGTGGAAGGGCTCGGCGAGGACGCCGTACGGGAGATCCGCCGGCTCAAGGCCCGGATGGAATCGGAGCGGCTGCCGCGCGGCGCCGACCCGACCCTGCACACCAAACTCGGCCGCGGCGGCCTCAGCGACGTCGAGTGGACCGTCCAGCTGATCCAGATGCGGCACGCCTGGGCCGAACCGGGCCTGCGCACGACCCGCACCCGCGAAGCCCTGGCCGCCGCCCACGCGGCCGGGCTGATCCCGACCGAGGAGGCGCAGATCCTCGACGAGGCCTGGGTACTGGCCACCCGGGTCCGCAACGCGGTGATGCTGGTCCGCGGCCGCGCCGGGGACACCTTCCCCTCCGACGCCCGCGAACTGGCGGCGGTGGGCCGCTACCTCGGCTACGCGGAGGGCACGGTCGGCGAGATGCTCGACGACTACCGCCGCATCACGCGCCGCGCCCGCGCGGTGGTGGACGAGCTGTTCTACGGGGCGTAGCGCCGGGCGGCGGGCAGCCCCGGCCGCGCGGCTCCGCGCGGGGCCCCGCCGCCGACCCCTGTACGGCGGCGGGCCCCCACACACCCTGGTCCCGCGGGCTACGGGATGGTCTTCTCGTGCCGCCTGTCCTGGTCGGAGTCGTAGACCTGCCTGCCCTGGGCGTCGTAGCCCTTGATCCGCGGCGACTTGCTCACCGGCACCTGCAGGACGCCGGTGGCCGCGAACCAGCCGCGGTCGACGGCGGCTTCGGACGTGCTGCCGCCGTAGCTGACGGTGACCCGGGTGACCCCGGGGTCGACGGTGCCGATGCTGCCCCAGCGGAAGGGCAGCTTCCAGGGGCCTTCGCTGCTCATCCGCTGGAGGTAGAGCTTGCCCGCGTTCATGTCGGGGACGACCGGCCCGTCCTCGGGGTCCGCGTCCGAGCCGCCCATCGAGATGTTCGAGCCGCTCGCCTGGCCGTCCTTGACGGAGCAGATGATCCGGGTCGGCACGGGAGCGTCCCGGACGGCCACGATGTACCGGCCGTCGCCCGGGGAGTTGTCGTTGCCGGTGCTGCGCTGCGCGAGCAGGATCCGGTACTGGGCGGCCTCGCCCAGCTTCGCCGGCGGGGACCCCGGGGCATCCGCGCCCGGCGCCCCGGGGCCCAGGCACAGCCGCAGCCCCGCCGCGGCCTCCTCCATGGTGATGCCGTCGGCGAGCTGCCCGGGGGTCGCGGGAGCGGCCGGCCCGGCGGGCGGCCGGGCCGTCGGCGGCGCGCTCGCCGTCGGCCCGCCGCCGGCCACCAGCACGCGGTCCGCCGGACCGCCGCCGCCGCCGTCCGTGCCGTCGCCGGCGAACGCGAGGGCCGTGGCCGGTACGACGGCCAGCGCGATCAGGGCCGCACCCGCCACCGCCAGCCTGCGCCGCCGCTCGGCGCGGCCCTGCCGGACGATCGCCGGATACGGCACGGCGGCGGGCCGCACGGCGGCCGCGTCCCGGGCCATCCACTCCCGCAGATCCACCTCGAAGACACCCGGCCCGTCGTACCCCTCGTGTCCCTTGCGCCCCTCGTGTCCCTTGTGCCCGTCCGGCCCCTCATGTCCGTCCGGCCCGTCGGTCCGGTTCCGCCCGTCCCGCTCGCCGCGCGGCCCCTGCCGCCCGTCCCGCCTGTCGTCGTCTCGCCCGTTCACCGGAGCGCCCCCTGCTGCTTCTCGTTCGTCGTCGTGATCCGGCCCAGCCCGGGCCAGGCGCGCAGTTTCGCCAGGGCCTTCGACGCCTGGCTCTTGACGGTGCCGGGGGAACACCCCAGGACATCGGCCGTCTCGGCTTCGGAGAGGTCCTCCCAGTACCGCATGACCACGACCGCCCGCTGCCGGGCGGGCAGTTGGGCCAGCGCCGCCATCAGCACGTTGCGCTCGTCGGCCCGGGCCACGGCGTTGTCCCGCACCGAAGTGTCCGGCACGATGTCCGTCAGCCGCTCCGCGACCCGGCGCTTGCGGAACCGGTCGCTGTTGCACGTGACCAGCATCCGGCGCACGTACGCCTCCGGACTGTCCATGCGCGACACGCGCCGCCACGACCGGTACGCCTTCGCGAGCGCGCTCTGGGTCACGTCCTCCGCATCGTGCGGATCGCCGGTCAGCAGATACGCGGTCCGCACCAGATGACTCCAGCGCGCGGCCACGAACGCCTGGAACTGAGCTTCTTGCTCGGCCTGCATCGGCACCCCCTTCGCCCCCTTGACCACCGCCCGCCCGGATTCGGTTGCCCGGCGGCGAAGAGAATTTCAGGCACGATGAGCCAAGGCGCCACCCCCGCCACCCGCCACCCCTGTCCCGCCCCGCCATCCGCCCCGCCGTCCAGCCCGCCCCCCGAAGGAGCAGACGTGCCCGCTGCCGACACCGTCCTCACCGGAGCCCGCGTCCGCACCCTCGACCCCGCCCGCCCCGAGGCCGAGGCCCGTGCCGTCGCCGTCCGGGGCGGGCTGATCGCAGCCGTCGGCGACGAGGCCGACGTACGGGACTGGCGCGGCCCCGGCACCGAGGTGATCGACCTCGGCGGCGCCACCCTCACCCCCGGCCTGACCGACGCCCACAGCCACCCCGTCTGGGGCATCGAGATGGCCACCGGCACCGACCTCTCCGCCGTACGCGACATCGACCGGCTGCGGGCCGTGCTGCGGACCGCCGAGCGCAGCAGGGGCTGGGTCGTCGGCCACGGACTCGACCACAACGCCTTCGGCGGACAGCCCGTCGACCGGGCCCTGATCGAGGACGTCCTGGACGGCGCCCCCGCCTTCCTGCGCCTCTACGACGGCCACTCCGCGCTCGCCACCGGCCCGGCCCTGGCCGCCGCCGGCATCACCGGCCCCCGCACCTTCGCCCAGCGCTCCGCCATCGTCTGCGACGCGGCCGGGCGCCCCACCGGGCACCTCGTCGAGCACGCCGCGATGGAGCTGGTCGGAGCTCTGGTCCCGGGGCCCGCCCCCGCCGAACGCCGCAGCCGCCTCGTCGCCCTCCTCCGGTCCATGGCCGCCACCGGACTGACCGGCGCCCACGTCATGGACCTCGGCGACGGAGACGTGCCGGCCCTCCTGTCGACCGTCGAGTACGAGGGCGACCTGCCCCTGCGGCTGCGCCTGGCCCCCTGGTGCATGCCGGGCGCGGACGACGCGGAACTCGCCCGGCTGACCGGGCTCCAGGGCCTGGCCGGCCGGCACTGGCGGGTCGGCGGCGTGAAGTTCTTCATGGACGGCACCGTCGAGGGCGGCACCGCCTGGCTGGAGCACGCCGACTGCCACGGCCAGGGCACCGACGCCTTCTGGCCCGACCCGCAGGCCTACGCCCGCGCCGTACGGGTCCTCGACGCGGCCGGGGTGCGCACCGCGACCCACGCCATCGGCGACGCGGCGGTCCGCCACGTCCTCGACACGGTCGCCGCGCTCGGCGGACAGGCCCGCATGCGGCACCGGATCGAGCACATCGAGACCGTCCCCGACGACCAGCTGAAGCGGTTCGCGGAGCTCGGGGTGATCGCCTCGATGCAGCCGCCGCACGCCGCGTACACCCGCGCCGACCACACCGACGAGTGGTCCAGGCGGCTGGGGGAGGAGCGGGCCGGGCGCGCCTGGCGCTGCCGGGACCTGCGGGACGCGGGAGCGGTCCTCGCGCTCGGCTCCGACTGGCCCATCGCCCACTACGACGCCCGCCGGGTCCTCGTGGCCGCCCGCGCCCCGCTCGGCGCGGCCTCGGCCGGACCGGCCCTGACCGGGCTGATGGCCCTGGAGGGCATGACCTCACACGCGGCGCTCGCGGCCGGGGAGGAGCGGATGGCGGGCCGGATCGCGGCCGGGCTGCGGGCGGATCTGACGGCGTTCGCGCTCGACCCGGTCACGGCGGGGGTGGACGAGCTGGCCGAGGCCCCGGTCCGCCTGACGATGTCCGGCGGGCGCGTCACGCACCGGGAGGAGGGGGCCGGAGCATCCGGGGGTGGGGCCGGAGGATCCGGGGGTGGGGCCGGAGGATCCGGGGGCGGGGACCGCTAGCCCCGGAAACGGTTCAGCAGCGCCGTCGCCGGGTGCGGGCCCGCGTACTGGGGGTGGCGCGGCAGCCGGTGCGGGAGCGAGCGGAACCAGGCCGCCGAGACGGTGTAGCCGAAGGCCAGGCAGAGCAAGCCGCCCACGGCGTCGAGCCAGAAGTGGTTGGCGGTGGCCACGATCACGACGAGGGTCGCCGCCGGGTAGAGCAGGCCCAGGATCCGGGCCCAGGGGGCGGAGGCGACCGCGAAGATCGTCAGCCCGCACCAGAGCGACCACCCTATGTGCATGGACGGCATCGCCGCGTACTGGTTCGACATGTGCTTGAGGTTCCCGGAGGCCATGGAGCCCCAGGTGTGGTGGACCAGCACGGTGTCGATGAAGTTCTGCCCGTTCATCAGCCGGGGCGGCGCGAGCGGGTACAGGTAGTACCCGACCAGGGCCACGCCCGTGGTGGCGAAGAGGACGAGGCGGGTGGCGGCATACCGCCCGGGATGGAAACGGTAGATCCACACGAGCACGCCGATGGTCACGATGAAGTGGAGCGTGGCGTAGTAGTAGTTCATGCCCACGATCAGCCACGTCACGGAGTTCACCGCGTGGTTGACCGTCTGCTCGACGGCGATGCCCAGGCTCCGCTCGGCGTTCCAGATCCAGTCGGCGTTCGCGAGCGCGGCCGCCTTCTGCTCGGGCACCGCGTTGCGGATCAGCGAGTAGGTCCAGTAGCTGACGGCGATCAGCAGGATCTCGAACCAGATCCGCGGGCGGCGAGGGCTGCGCAGCCGGGTGAGCAGGGTGCGCTCGGACCCCGACCGGACCTCACTCTCGGTCACCAGGGGTGGTGACGAGACGTCCGCTCGGGTTTCCAGTGTCTTCACGCTCGCTTCACCCATGGGGAGAGAGTCTGCCAGATGCGATCTCGCCTCCGATCATCCCTCGGGACGGTCTTCGGCGCCTGCGCTCCGACCTACGGACGACTCCGGCCCCGCGCCTGCCCGGGGCCGGAGGCCGTGGAGCCCCGGACCACCAGCTCGGGCAGGAAGACGAATTCGCTGTGCGGGGCCGGCGTACCGCCGATCTCCTCCAGCAGGGTCCGGACCGCCGCCTGCCCCATGGCCTGCACCGGCTGCCGGATGGTGGTGAGCGGCGGATCGGTGAACGCTATGAGCGGGGAGTCGTCGAAGCCGACGACCGACACGTCCTGCGGCACCCGCAGCCCCCGCTGCCGGGCGGCGCGGATCGCGCCGAGCGCCATCATGTCGCTCGCGCACACCACCGCCGTGCAGCCCCGCGAGATCAGTGCGGTCGCGGCCGCCTGGCCGCCCTCCAGCGTGTACAGGGAGTGCTGGATCAGCTCTTCGGTCTCGGCCTCGTCGAGCCCGAGCCGCTCCTTCATCCCGAGCCGGAAGCCCTCGATCTTGCGGACCACCGGCACGAAGCGCTTGGGCCCGACGGCCAGCCCGATCCGGGTGTGCCCCAGCGCCGTCAGGTGGGTGACCGCGAGCTGCATCGCCGCACGGTCGTCGGGGGAGACGAAGGGCGCCTGCACCTTGTCGGAGAACCCGTTGATGAGGACGTACGGGACGCCCTGGCCGCGCAGTTGGTCGTAGCGGCCCATGTCGGCGGTGGTGTCGGCGTGCAGGCCGGAGACGAAGATGATGCCGGAGACCCCGCGGTCGACGAGCATCTCGGTCAGCTCGTCCTCGGTGGATCCGCCGGGCGTCTGCGTGGCCAGTACGGGCGTGTACCCCTGCCGGGTCAGCGCCTGGCCGATGACCTGGGCGAGCGCCGGGAAGATGGGGTTGTCCAGCTCGGGCGTTATCAGGCCGACGAGCCCCGCGCTGCGCTGGCGCAGCCGTACGGGCCGTTCGTAGCCGAGCACGTCGAGCGCGGCGAGTACGGATTCACGGGTGCCCGCGGCCACACCGGGCTTGCCGTTGAGCACGCGGCTGACTGTGGCTTCGCTGACCCCCGCTTGGGCTGCGATGTCGGCTAGCCGTGCGGTCACGGGATTGGACTGTACCGGTCGCACGTTCAGATTGCCCACCACGTGCACGAGTCCGGTGGCAGCAGCACGGTGCGGCCGTCCGTCTCGACGGGCGCGCTGGACAGTACGGGACGTCCGGGCGCGGGCAGTTCGACGGCGGCGGGCCGGCCGTTGAGGGTGCAGGCGAAGCCGGGCCGGGTGAAGAGGAGCACGCCCTCGGGCGCGGGCAGCCAGCTCAGCGGGCCCGCGTCCGGGGAGCCGAGCCCGGGCAGGGCCCGGCGCAGTTCGAGGGCGGCGCGGTACAGCTCGAGGGTGGAGTGCGGGTCGCCGGTCTGCGCGGCGACGCTCAGGCCGCCCCAGCCGGCGGGCTGCGGCAGCCAGGCGCCGGCCGGTCCGAAGCCGTACGGGGCCTGGTCGCCGGACCACGGGATGGGCACCCGGCAGCCGTCGCGCAGCCCGTCCTGCCCCTCGGTGCGCAGGAAGGCCGGGTCCTGGCGGACCTCGTCGGGGAGGTCGGCCACCTCGGGCAGGCCGAGCTCCTCGCCCTGGTAGACGTACGCCGACCCGGGCAGGGCCAGCATCAGCAGGGCGGCGGCCCGCGCGCGGCCCAGGCTGCCGTAGCGGGTGCGGTGGCGTACGACGTCGTGGTTGGACAGCACCCAGGTGGTGGGCGCGCCGACCGAGGCGGTGGCGGCCAGGGACTCGTCGATGACGGTCCGCATGGCGGTGGTGTCCCACGGGCAGTTCAGGAAGCGGAAGTTGAAGGCCTGGTGCAGTTCGTCGGGGCGGACGTAGAGGGCGAGTCGCTCGGAGGTGGGCGCCCAGGCCTCGGCGACGCCGATGCGGGGGCTGGGGGCACCTCCCGGCCGGAGGCCGGCGGAGTAGGAGTCGAGGAGGCGGCGCCAGGAGCGGTGGATCTCGTGGACCCCGTCCTGGTCGAAGAAGGGGAGCGGCTGCGTACCGATGAGGGTGGCCTGCGCGCCGTGGCCGATGTCGGGCAGGCCGGCGGCCTTGACCATGCCGTGGGCCACGTCCACGCGGAAGCCGTCGACGCCGAGATCCAGCCAGAAGCGCAGCACGGAGGCGAACTCGGCGGCGACCTCGGGATGGCCCCAGTCCAGGTCGGGCTGCTCGGGGGCGAAGAGGTGCAGGTACCAGGAGCCGTCCTCGACGCGGGTCCAGGCGGGGCCGCCGAAGACGGACTCCCAGTCGTTGGGCGGCTCGGTGCCGCCGGGCCCGCGGCCGGGGTGGAAGTGGTAGCGCGCCCGGGCCCGCGGGTCCCCGGCGCGGGCCGCCCGGAACCAGGCGTGCTGCTCGGAGGTGTGGTTCGGCACCACGTCCACGATGATTCGCAGCCCGAGCGCGTGCGCGGCCCGTACGAGGTCGTCGGCGTCGGACAGGTCGCCGAAGAGGGGGTCGACGGCCCGGTAGTCGGCGACGTCGTAGCCGCCGTCGGCCTGCGGGGAGACGTAGAAGGGGGTGAGCCACACGGCGTCGACCCCCAGCCGGGCCAGGTGCGGGAGCCGCTCGCGGACCCCGCGCAGGTCCCCGATGCCGTCGCCGTCGCTGTCGGCGAAGGACCTCACGTACACCTGGTAGATGACGGCATCACGCCACCAGCCGGTGCTCGCGTCGGTGTTGCTGGAAGCGCTTGCAAGCTGGACGGCCGTCAACTCATGGGTCATATCGGGGTCAACGCGAGCACACGCCCCCTGGTTGCGGGCCGGGGCGGGCGAAGGTGCCCCGGACTACCAGCAAGCTGCGGCAACCGTACGGACACACGGATGTAACGATCAGCCCGTCTTGCAGAAAATTGCCGCAAGCCCTTTCGGTCTTCTTTCAGCCTTGTTACGTTCCTGGCAACTCGGGACGCGAGGGCGCGGCCGGGATCATCGAAGGAGTTCATATGCGGCGTGGCATAGCGGCCACCGCGCTGGTCGCGGCCCTGGCGCTCGCGGCGACGGCTTGCGGTGGTGACACCAAGGACGACAGCGGCGAGACGAAGGCCGGTGGCGAACTGTCCGGCACCGTCACCTGGTGGGACACGTCGAACGACGCCGAGAAGGCCAGCTTCCAGAAGATCGCCGAGGCGTTCACCGCGAAGCACCCGAAGGTGACCGTCAAGTACGTAAACGTTCCCTACGGCGACGCGCAGAACAAGGTCAAGAACGCCTTCAGCAGCGGCTCCGACGCCCCCGACGTGATCCGCGCCGACGTCGGCTGGGTCGCCGACTTCGCCTCGCTGGGCTACCTCGACGAGGTCCCCGCCGAGACGGCGAAGAAGGTCGACGCCGAGTTCCTCCCGCAGGCCGCGGCCAGCGGCAAGTACGAGGGCAAGACCTACGCGGTCCCGCAGGTCATCGACACCCTCGGCCTCTTCTACAACAAGAAGATGCTCGCCGACGCCGGCGTCCAGCCCCCCAAGACGCTCGAGGAGCTGAAGACGGCCGCCGCGGCCATCAAGGCGAAGACCGGCAAGGCCGGCCTCTACCTGCGCGGCGACGACTCCTACTGGTTCCTCCCGCTGATCTACGGCGAGGGCGGCGACCTCGTCGACGCGAAGAACAAGACGGTCACCGTCGACAACGCGGCCGGCGTCAAGGCCTTCAAGACCGCCCGCGAGCTGGTCACCTCGGGCGCGGCGGTCACCAACGCCACCGACGGCTGGACCAACATGCAGACGGCCTTCAAGTCCGGCGAGGCCGCCATGATGATCAACGGCCCGTGGGCCGTCGCCGACACCTACGCCGGCGATCAGTTCAAGGACAAGGCCAACCTCGGCGTCGCCGCCGTCCCGGCCGGCTCGGTCAAGGCGGGCGCCCCGCAGGGCGGCCACGACCTCGGCGTCTACGCCGGTTCGAAGAACCGCGACGCCGCCCACGCCTTCGTCGAGTACATGACCTCGCAGGAGGTCCAGGTGCAGTCGGCCAAGGAGCTCAGCCTGCTCCCCACCCGCACCGCCGCCTACGAGCAGCCCGACGTGAAGAGCAGCGAGATGGTGCAGTTCTTCAAGCCGGCCGTGGACAAGGCCGTCGAGCGCGCCTGGATCCCGGAGAACGGCTCCCTCTTCGAGCCGCTGAAGGTCGAATACACCAAGGCGATCACCGGAGCGTCGAGCCCCGAGGACGCCGCCAAGGCGGCCGGCGCCGAGTTCCGCAAGATCCTCAAGGGTTGGAAGTAACGACAAGATGGCTGCTCACACCAGCCAGTCGGTGGCGAAGGCCGCGGGTGACGACGTCGAGAACGACGTCGCCGCCCGCGGCCGGAGCCGCAGGACTGACAGCGGGAACAGAGGCGGACTGAGGCGCGCCCTCGCCACCCACTGGTACGCCTGGGCGATGATCGCCCCGGTGGTGCTCGTCCTCGGCGTGATCATCGGCTGGCCGCTGATCCGGGGCATCTACCTGTCGCTGACCGACGCCAACGAGCGCAACGTCTCGCGCACCATCGGCGCCCGGCACATCGAAGCCACGTACGAGTTCGTCGGACTCGACAACTACGCGGCCGTGCTCAGCGACCCGGTGTTCCTGCAGCGGCTGGTGTGGACGGTGGTGTGGACCGTCGCGTGCGTGTCGATCACCTTCACGCTCGGCCTGGTCCTGGCCAACATGCTCAACCGGAACTTCCGGGGCCGCGCCGCCTACCGGATGGCGCTCATCCTGCCCTGGGCCGTCCCCGGCTTCGTCTCCGTCTTCGCCTGGCGGTTCCTCTTCAACCGCGACAACGGCATCCTCAACAAGATCCTCGACGGTGGCGGCATCGCCGCCATCCCGTGGCTCGACGACCCGACCTGGGCCAAGTTCTCGGTCGTCGCCGTCAACGTCTGGCTCGGCGTCCCCTTCATGATGGTCGCCCTGCTCGGCGGACTGCAGTCCATCCCCGGCGAGCTCTACGAGGCCGCCGAGATGGACGGCGCGAGCGCCTGGCAGCGGTTCCGGCACATCACCCTGCCCGGCCTGCGCGCGGTGAGCATGACGGTGATCCTGCTCTCCACCATCTGGACCTTCAACATGTTCCCGGTGATCTTCCTGCTCACCCGGGGCGGACCGGGTGACTCCACCGAGATCCTGGTGACCCAGGCCTTCCGCGAGGCGTTCGTCGCGAGCCCGCGCGACTTCGCCGGCTCCGCCACCTGGGGCGTACTGATCCTCGCCCTGCTCATGATCTTCGCGCTGGTCTACCGGCGCTCGCTGCGCAAGCAGGGAGAGGTGTGGTGACCATGTCCCCTGCGGACACCGCCCGTAAGGACGCCGCCCGTACGAACACCGCCGGCACGGGCACGGCCCGTACGGGCACGGCTCGTACGGCCACCGCCCGCGGCCGGGGCAGCCGCTCCCCGCTCGCCTCCTTCGGCCTGCACGCCACCCTCCTCGTGGCGTCCGTCATCGCCGTCTTCCCGGTGCTGTGGATCCTGCTGACCTCGCTCAAGCCGGCCGAACAGGCCATCAGCACGGACTTCGTCAAGGAACCGACCCTCGGCAACTACACGTACCTGCTCGAGCAGAGCCACTTCCTCAGCTGGTTCGCGAACTCGGTGCTGGTCGCCGGCGTCACCACCGTCCTCGGCGTGTTCATCGCCGCCACCACCGGATACGCGGTCAGCCGCTTCAAGTTCCCCGGCATGAAGCCGCTGATGTGGACCCTGCTCATCACGCAGATGTTCCCGATGGCCATCCTCATCGTCCCGCTCTACAACCTCATGGGCGACCTCGGCCTGCTCAACCAGCCCGTCGGCCTGATCATCACCTACCTCACCATCGCCGTGCCGTTCTGCGCGTGGATGATGAAGGGCTTCTTCGACACCATCCCGGTGGAGATCGACGAATCCGGCCGCGTCGACGGACTCAACCCCTTCGGCACCTTCTGGCGGCTGATCCTGCCGCTCGCCAAGCCCGGCCTCGCCGTCACCGGCTTCTACGCCTTCATCACCGCATGGGGCGAAGTCGCGTACGCCTCCGCCTTCATGGTCGGCGAGGAGAACCTCACCCTGGCCGGCGGACTGCAGACCTTCGTCACCCAGTACACCTCCAACTGGGGTGCGATGAGCGCCGCCTCGGTCCTCATCGCCATCCCCGCGGCGATCTTCTTCGTTTTCGCCCAGCGTCACCTCGTCGCCGGGATGACGGCAGGCGCCACCAAGGGCTGACCACCCTGCCTGCCCCCTCTCACCCCCGGCCCGATCTCTCCAAGGACGACATGACCCAGCACCTCGCCGACGCACTTCCCACCTCCACCGGCACCCAGCCCGGCTGGTGGAGAGAAGCGGTGATCTACCAGGTCTATCCGCGCAGCTTCGCCGACTCCAACGGAGACGGCATGGGGGACCTCGAAGGCATCCGCAGCCGCCTGCCCTACCTCAAGGAACTGGGCGTCGACGCCGTCTGGCTGAGCCCCTTCTACGCCTCCCCGCAGGCCGACGCGGGCTACGACGTCGCCGACTACCGCGCCATCGACCCGATGTTCGGCACCCTGCACGACGCCGACGCCGTCATCCGCGAGGCCCACGCCCTGGACCTGCGCATCATCGTGGACCTCGTCCCCAACCACTGCTCCGACCAGCACGAATGGTTCAAGCAGGCCCTGCGCGAAGGCCCCGGCACCCCGCTGCGCGAGCGCTTCCACTTCCGCCCCGGCCAGGGGGAGTCCGGGGAACTGCCGCCCAACGACTGGGAGTCCATCTTCGGCGGCCCGGCCTGGACCCGCGTCGCCGACGGCGAGTGGTACCTGCATCTCTTCGCCCCCGAACAGCCCGACTTCAACTGGGAACACCCCGCCGTACAGGACGAGTTCCGCTCCATCCTGCGCTTCTGGCTCGACCTCGGCGCCGACGGCTTCCGCATCGACGTCGCCCACGGCCTCGTCAAGGCCCCCGGCCTGCCCGACCTCGGCCGCGACGAGCAGCTCAAGCTGCTCGGCAACCAGGTGCTGCCCTTCTTCGACCAGGACGGCGTCCACGAGATCTACCGCTCCTGGCGCCGCGTCCTCGACGAGTACGCGGGCGACCGCATCGGCGTCGCCGAGGCATGGACCCCGAGCGCCGACCGCACCGCGCTCTACCTGCGCCCCGACGAACTGCACCAGGCCTTCAACTTCCACTACCTGAGCACCGGCTGGGACGCGGACGCGCTGCGCGCCGCCATCGACGACTCGCTCGACTCGATGCGGCCCGTCGGCGCCCCGACGACGTGGGTGCTGTCCAACCACGACGTCGTACGCCACCGCACCCGCTTCGGCAGCCTGGACCGGGCCCGGGCCGCCGCCCTGCTGATGCTGGCCCTGCCCGGGTCGGCGTACGTCTACCAGGGCGAGGAGCTGGGCCTGCCGGAGGTGACGGACCTGCCCGACGAGGTGCGCCAGGACCCCTCCTTCTTCAAGGCGAACGGCCAGGACGGGCTGCGCGACGGCTGCCGGGTGCCGATCCCGTGGTCCGGCGACCAGGCCCCGTACGGCTTCGGCAGCGGAGGCAGCTGGCTGCCGCAGCCGGCCGAGTGGGCCGGCCTGAGCGTCGAGGCGCAGACCGGCGACCCGCAGTCCACGCTGGAGCTGTACCGGGCGGCGCTGCGGATCCGCCGCGAGCACGCGGACCTGGGCGCGGGCGACGCCGTGGAGTGGCTGGCCGCCCCGGAGGGCGTGCTGGCGTTCCGGCGCGGAGGGTTCGTGTGCACGGTCAACACGGGGGGCGAAGCCGTACGGCTGCCCGCACCGGGCGAGGTGCTCCTCGCGAGCGGCGAGCTCGCCGACCGCGATGTCCTGCCCGCCGACACCGCGGTGTGGTGGCAGGGGTGACTTCCCCGCTGCGGCTGACGGACATCGCCGCACAGGCCCAGGTCAGCGAGGCGACCGTCAGCCGTGTGCTCAACGGCAAGTCGGGCGTGGCGGCCGGCACCCGGCACAAGGTGCTGGCCGCGCTCGACCTGCTGGGCTACGAGCGGCCGGTGCGGCTCAAGCGGCGCAGCAACGGCTTGGTGGGACTGCTGATCCCGGAGCTGACCAACCCCATCTTCCCGGCGTTCGCACAGGTCATCGAGCAGGCGCTGGCCGGGCACGGGTACACGCCGGTGCTGTGCACGCAGACGCCGGGCGGGGCCACCGAGGACGAGCTGGTGGAGCAGCTGGAGGAACGCGGGGTCACGGGCATCGTGTTCCTGTCGGGCCTGCACGCGGACACCCACGCCGACCCGTCGCGCTACCAGCGCCTCGCGGCGCGCGGCACGCCGTTCGTCCTGATCAACGGCTTCAACGAGCAGGTGAACGCGCCGTTCATCTCCCCGGACGACCGGGCCGCGGCCGATATGGCGGTGCGGCACCTGGAGGACCTGGGGCACCGGCGGATCGGCCTGGCGATCGGGCCGACGCGGTACGTGCCGTCGGCCCGCAAGGAGCAGGGCTTCGTGGCCGCCTGCCCGTCCGCGGAGTCGGAGGGCCTGATCCAGCGCACCCTGTTCACGGTCGAGGGCGGCCACGCGGCCGGCGGCGCCCTGCTGGACCGGGGCTGCACGGGGGTGGTGTGCGGGAGCGACCCGATGGCGCTCGGCGTCATACGGGCGGCGCGCGAGCGGGGGCTGCGGGTGCCGGAGGACGTGTCGGTGGTCGGCTTCGACGACTCCCCGCTGATCGCCTTCACCGACCCGCCGCTGACGACGGTCCGCCAGCCGGTCCGCGCGATGGCGACGGCAGCGGTCGGAGCCCTCCTGGAGGCGGTGGCCGGCACCCCGGTCCAGCGCACGGAGTACGTCTTCCAGCCGGAGCTGGTGGTAAGGGGCTCCACGGGACAGGCACCGGGGGAGGGGTGGAGCGGGGCCTGATTCCGGCTGATCGGGATCAGGGAGGGTTTGGGGGCTTCCCGCCGGTCCTTGTCTTTCCGGGTCGGGCCGCCCTGTCAAGGGCGCTCCTTCGTCGCGTCGCTTCGCGATGGCCTCCGGCCACCCTTGACAGAC